>DATFCO010000083.1:0-2030 GCA_035253005.1 Rhodanobacteraceae bacterium | reverse complement strand
CCAGGCCGAGCGCTCGTCGCGCACGTTGTCGGCCAAGGATGCGACGGCGACGCGAGAGCGGCCGGCGGGAATCTGGTGCGACAACGTGGTCAGCGTGGTGCGCGGACCGACTTCCAGCAGGATCGCGGAAGGATGCGATTCCAGCAGCGTGGTCAGCGCGCGCGCGTAACGCACGGTCTCGCGCAGATGCCGCGCCCAGTAAACGGGCGAAGTCGCTTCGGCTTCGCTCAACATCTCGCCGCTGCAAGTCGAGGCGATCGGCAGCTTCGGCGCCGCCAAGTTGATGCGCGCGACTTCCGCGCGGAAGGGTTCGATTACCGCGTCCATCATCGGCGAATGGAAGGCGTGCGAAGTGCGCAACAATCGGCAGGCGATGCCGTCCGCGTCCAGCGCGATGCGCAGCGTTTCGATATCGGCGATTTCGCCAGAGACCACGCAGGCGTTGGGGGCGTTCTCGGCCGCCAGGGTCAATGATGGCGGCAGGCGGTTGGCCAGACGCTCTGCATCCAGACGCACCGAGAGCATCGCGCCGGCCGGTTGCGCCTGCATCAGCCGTCCGCGCCGCGCGACCAGACGCAGCGCATCGTCGAGTTGCATCACACCGGCCAGCACCGCGGCGACGAATTCGCCCACACTGTGGCCGATCAGTGCAGCGGGACGGATACCGCGCGCCAGCCACAGTTGCGCCAGCGCGTATTCGATCGCGAACGTGGCGGGTTGGGTCAGGCGCGTTTCGCGCAGCGCCTCGGCGTCTTCGGAGAACAACCGCTGGCGCAAGTCCAGCCCGAGCTCGCCCGCCAGTATTTCGGCACACGTATCGAGCGCTTCGCGGAAGGCGGGTTCACGCGCGTGCAACGCGCGGCCCATGCCGGCGTACTGCGCGCCTTGTCCCGGAAACATGAAAAGCACTTCGCGGTCGAGCGCTTCGACCGCCGCCGTGCCCTTGTCCAGTTTTGCCGCGGCCTCCTCGATGCTTTCCGCGACCACGAACGCGCGCTGCGCGAACGCCTTGCGTCCCGCCGCCAGCGTCCACGCGACGTCAGCCAGATTGCTGTCCGGATGTTCCACCAGATGCTGCGACAGATTCTTCTGCGCCGTCGCGAGCGCGGAAGGCGTGCGCGCCGACAGCAGCAACAGTTGCGGACCATCCGCGGGTTCGGAAGGTTCGCACTGCGGCGCTTCCTCGAGGATCACGTGCGCGTTGGTGCCGCCCACTCCGAACGAACTAACGCCCGCGCGCCGTGGACCGTTGTCGGTCTGCCACTCGCGCAGTCGCGTGTTGACCACGAACGGCGAATGCGCGAAGTCGATCGCGGGATTGGTCGTTTCGGCGTGCAGCGTCGGCGGCAACTGGCGCATCTGCAGCGCCAGCGCGGTCTTGATCACGCCGGCCGCGCCGGCCGCAATCACCAAGTGCCCGACGTTGCTCTTGACCGAACCGATCGCGCAGTACTGCTCGTCGCGCGTGTCGCGGCGGAACGCCGTGGTCAGGCCTTCGATCTCGATCGGATCGCCCAACGGCGTGGCCGTGCCGTGCGCTTCGACATAGCCGATCGAACGCGCGTCCACCTGCGCATCGTCCAGCGCCATCGCGATCACCGCGGCCTGTCCCGCGCTGCTGGGCGCGGTGAAGCTTGCCTTGGCCGCTCCGTCGTTGTTGACCGCGCCGCCGCGGATCACGGCGATCACGGGATCGCCATCGGCTTGCGCGTCGCGCAGCCGTTTCAGCGCGACCACCGCCGCGCCGTCACTGAATACCGTGCCTTGCGCGTCGGCTGCGAAAGTGCGCGTATGGCCATCCGGCGACAGCATCGCGCCTTCTTGGCACAGATAGCCGCTCCTCGGCGGACAGGTGATGGATGCGCCCCCCGCCAGCGCCATGCGGCACCGGCCCGCGCGCAGCGCTTCGACCGCCTGACAGATCGCGACCAGCGAAGTCGAGCAGGCGGTGTGCACGCTGACCGCGGGACCGGTGAGATTCAACTTGTGCGCCACGCGCGTGGCGATGTAATCCTTCTCGTTGCCGAGCA
>DATFCO010000082.1:0-2326 GCA_035253005.1 Rhodanobacteraceae bacterium | reverse complement strand
GTCACCGCGGCGTATTTCGTGATTTCGTGGACGCGCATCGGCGCGACCATCGGCATGCGCGCGTGGAAGTTGAAATTGCTGCGCGACGACGGCACGAAACTCGGCATCGCACAGGCGCTGGCGCGCTTCTTCCTCGCGCTGTTGTCGCTCGCAATCGTCGGAATAGGATTTTGGATGGCGCCGTTCGATTCGCGCAGGCGCACGCTGCACGATCGCTTGTGCAAAACGATGATGATCCGCCGCCGGTGAGCTACGCTCGTCTGAAATACCACACCGCCGCGCAGATCAGCAGCAGTGCCGGCGCGAGGTTGGCGGCCAGCGCGGGTACGCCGAACACCGTGCCCAGACCGATCACCGCTTTCTGCAGAAAGTACCATCCGATCGCCAGCAGCAGGCCGATGAACAGGCGCCGGCCCAGTCCGCCGGAGCGCAGCGCGCCGAACGCGAACGGCAGCGCGCACAGCGTCAGCACCAGAGTGTTCAACGGATACAGCGCGCGCTCCCAGTACGCGTTGGCGTAGGTGCCAGGATTCTGACGGTTGCTGCGCAAGTAATCGATGTTGCGTTGCAGGTCGGCGAGCGACAGATATTCGGGATGCACGACCGACAGTTCGAGCACCTGCGGATCCAGCCCCGACTTCCACGAACGCTGCTGCGCGAACGTGCTGTGCGCGCCCTTGGGCGAGATCGTGGTGCTGCGCACCCCGTACATGATCCACTGGCCGCCCTGTTGCGTGGCGGTCCTGGCCCAGTCGAAGGAAATCAGTTCGCCCGCATCGTTGAAGCCGAATACACGCACGTCGGCAAGTTCCACGCTGGGCCGCCCCTGCGTGACGCGCGCCAATGCGGCTTTGGCATTGATGATGGTATCGCCGTCCTTGGCCCACAATCCGCTGCGGGTGTTGCCGAGCTTGCCCGATCTCGTGCTCAACTGGATGTTCTGCGCGCGCTGCTCGCCCGCGGGCGCCACGGTTTCGCCCAGCAGGAACACGCCCGCCATCAGCACCAGCACCAGCGCGGCGGCGGATAGACAGATGCGCAATTTCGACATGCCCGATGCGCGCAACGCGGTCAGTTCGCCGCTGGCGCCCAAGCCCCCCAAGCCGATCAAGCCGCCGATCAGCGCCGCGAACACGAACCAGTCGTACACGCGGCGCGGCACGGTCAGCGCGATGTAGGCGACGGCCGCTCCGAGGGTGTAGCCGTTGTGGCCGATGTTGCCGATCTGCTTGGCGAATTCCTGAAAGGTATCGAGGCCGACAATTACCAGCCAGGCGAGCAGGATGTTGGCGAGCACCGCGCCGGCGATCAACCGATCAGCGCGCTTGATACGCACGCGTTGCCACAGCGTCGCGCTCACGTGGCCGCCTCCCGCGGTTTGCGCGGCGAGTACTGACGCGTGAACAACCAGACCGCGAACGCGAATACGGGAATCAGCACCCACCACATGCCGAGCAAGGCCGGCGCGTTGCCGCGCGCTATGAGGATGCGCGCCAGGTTCAACAAGAGAAAAAATACCAAGTACGCCAGCACGGCGATCAGCAAACGGCCCAGGGTGGAGGCACGCATGTTCTGCCGCGCCATCGGCAGCGCCAGCAACGCCAGCACCAGCGCGGCGAACGGCGCACCGATGCGCCACTGCAATTCGGCGCGCGCGGCCGGATCCTTGTCGCCGATCAGCGCGGCGGTGGAACGCGAATGTTCGGGATCGTCCTCGTCGTCGCTGTCGTCGCTCGAAGACAGCGCGAGATCGTTGCGCGCGAATTTCATCAGCCGCCAGTTGTCGTGTCCCAGCCGTCCGTCGAAGCGATGGCCGTCGAACAGCGCGATGAAACGGTTTTCCACGGTGCCTTCGTGATAGAGCTGCCCGTGCGTGGCGGTGATCACGTCGAGCTGCGTCACCGCCTTGCCATCGTCGGTGCCGGGACGTTCGCTCTCGACGAACAGCTTGCCGAGCTTGGTGCCGTCTGGGCTCATGGTGTCGACGAAGAGAATCCCGCCCTTGCCCGGCAATTCGGTGAAACGGCCAGGTTCCAGACCGGCCGCGATCACCGAGCGGTTGGCGCGTTCCACTTCCGCATCCGCGGTGCGCGTGGCCCACGGCCCCAGCCACAGCGCGATCAGCGCGATCAGGAACGCAGCGCCCGCGGCGAGCATCGACGCCGGACGCAACATGCCGCGCGGACCGAAGCCGGACGTGAACAGCACGTGCATTTCGCTGTCGCGGTACATGCGTCCCAGCGCCAGCAACATGCCGAGGAACATCGCCATCGGCAGCAGCGCGGAAAGCGTATCGACCACGTGCAGGCCCAGCACTTCGAACATG
>DATFCO010000081.1:0-11798 GCA_035253005.1 Rhodanobacteraceae bacterium | reverse complement strand
CAGGATCGCGCGTGCGCCGTCCACGTCCTGCGCCGCGCCCAGCGAGAACACCAGCTCCACCGATTCGCCCGGCTGCAATTCGAATTCGCTGCGCAGCACGGAACACGGATCGAATGTCTTCGCATCCGGATTCAGCGCCTGCGTCAGCATGCCGAGCGGCGCCTCGAGCGAGCGATTGCGCCCGATGAAGGCGCGGCGATCGCTGCTGCGCTGCTGTGGTTGTGCGTCCAGCGCGTGAAAGGCGACGCGTGAGCCGAACACGTCGTTGTAGAAATTGCCGGCGAGATTGGCGCCGGAAAGCGGATCGACCCGCGTGCGCACGTGCGGCGCGGAATGCGTGCGCTGCTCGCCCAGCACCCATTCCACGTAGCCGGTGACGGAAATGCGCCGCGCGCGCGCCCCCGCGTTGCGCAGTTTCAAGAGCGAAAGTTTCACCGCCCGCTCGCGCGCGACGAATACGTTCAACTCGCTGCGCAGATCGGAATGCGCATGTTCGTAGCGCGTGTAGCCGAAACCATGCGCGATCAGGTACGGATCGTTGCTGCGCGTGGGCGCGGGCGTGGGGGACCAGAATTCTCCGGTTTCCTCGTCGCGCAGCCAGATCGCCTCGCCACAAGAATCCGTCAACGGATCGTTGTGCCAGGGCGTCAGGCGGAACTCGTGCGCGTTTTCCGCGAACGTGTAGGCGGAGCCTGCTTCGGAAACCACGCTGCCGAAATGTTCGTTGGCCAGCACGTTGCACCAGGGCGCCGGCGTGGCGGAGCCCGCCGGTAACCACATCACGTATTCGTCGCCATCGGTGGAATGTCCGCCGTAGCCGTTGAAGCCTTGCAGATTTTCCGGCCGTTGCAGAGCTGTGGTACCCGTGTGCGGTTTGCGCGACGGGAACAGCGCCGGCGCGGGCGTTTCCGGCAGGACCGCGCGCTCGACCTGATCGCGCAGCCGCCCTTCGTTGCCGTTGAACGTGCAGCGCGCCACCGCGCCCATCAATGCGCGGTCTTCGGCGGAAAGATGTTCGACGCGCCAGGCGTACACACGGCCCGGTCCCTCGCCGCCGCGCGCTTCCGCCGCGGAGGAAATCAGATAAAGAATGTGATCCTGCAATTCCTGCCGGTAGCCCGAGCGCTCCTCGTTCCAGATCAGCAGATCGGTGTGCAGGCCGCGCGTCGCCCACCAGCCGTGCGCCTTGATCAGTTGCCGCACCAAATCGATCTGCGTGGCATTGGCGATGCGCGCCAGCACGATCGGCAGATCGCCGGAGACGCCGTGTTTCCACAGTGCCGATTGCCCCGGCAACCCCGGCGGCGCGCCCGTATGCGCGCCATCCGCCGCGTACAGCAGCCGCGCGGCGATGCGTTCGTAGAATTGCGCGTCGCGCGAGCTGACGTTCAACTGCTGCATCACCACCTGTTCGTGCGTCCACGCCAGTTCGAACACGCGATCGTGCAGGTGCGGTTCGCGGTATTTCCTTGCCAATGCGAGCGCGGCCTCGCGCGTGGCAGCGACGCCGGTGATCAGGTCGATGCTGACCGTGCGGCCCGAGGGAATCTGCACGCGCCGGCGTATCGACATGCAGGGATCGAGCACCGCGCCCGCGCTGTTTTCCAGCGGCTCTCCATCGAGCGCCAGCGGATGCGCCGCGCCGCGCAGGCGGCCCAGGAATTTCTCGCGATCGGTTTCGAAACCGGTGACGCCGGCCGTCGTGCCGCGCACGCGCATCTGGTGCAACAGCCAGGGATTTTTCTCCTCGGCGGAACGCGGGCGACGCGAAGCCAGCAGCGCATCCAGCTCGGGCGCGAGTTCGGTTTCCACGAAGAGTTTGGAGAACGCCGGGTGCGCGGCATCGGCGGCGCGGTGATTGAGCGCGAGCTCCGCATAACTGGTGACATCCAGCGTGCGCGTTTTGGTCGAGCGATTGGTCAGACGCACGCGGCGCAGCTCGATATCGTCTTCGGCGGAAACCGCGACCAGGGTTTCGCTTTCGATGCCGTGATCGACCCGGCGGAATTCCGCGCGCGCCTGCGAGAACGTGGCCGAGTGTTCGCCGTCCGCGCCGCAGGGCTGGAACGTCGTCGACCAATGTTTGCCGGTTTCGACGTCGCGCAAGTAACAGAACATGCCGTCGGCGTCGCGCGTGGCGTCGCCGCTCCAACGCGTGATCGCGATGTCGCGCCACATGCTGTAACCCGCCCCGGTTTGCGTCAGCAGCACGTGATAACGACCATTGGAAAGCAGATGCACGCGCGGGATGGGCGTGTCCATGCGCGTGGTGATCACCGTCATCGGCTGCGCGCCCGCGCGCGGCGGCTGCGGGGCTTCGGTTTCCAGCGCGGCGGTGCGCACCGGCGTGGCGGCCGGCATCTTTTCCTGCAGCAGCAGTTCGTAGGCGCGGAACATCGGTTCGCGCAGGAAATATTTCTGCATGGGTTGCTCGCGCAGCAGCGCCGCGAGCGCGAGGAAACTCATGCCGTGATGGTGCACCATGAACGAGCGCACCATCGAGAACGCTTGTTCGGGCGCGACGCGCCCTTCGGTGTAATCCAGCGCTTCGTAGAAGCCGTAACGCGTCAGCGCGCCCAGCGCCTGCAAGGCCTGCAGGTTGCGCACGCCCGCGGCGGGCTCCAGCATCAACGCCATCGCGCAGGCGTAGGGCGCGATCACCAGATCGTCGCCCAGTCCTTGCTTCAAACCCAGGCCCGGCACGCCGAAGGCGCGATATTGGTAATTGAGGTGCGCGTCGGTGGCGTTGTACGCGCTTTCCGAAATGCCCCACGGCACCTGCGAGCGCACGCCCCAGGCGATCTGCGCGGCCACCGCGGCGCGGCAGCTTTCGTCCAGCAGGCTGTCCTCGAACGACGGCATCAGCAACTGCGGCATCAGGTATTCGAACATCGAGCCGCTCCACGACACCAGCGTGGTGTGGCCGGCGGCGCGGGTCAGCACGCGGCCCAGCGCGAACCAGTGCGTCTGCGGCACCTGGTTCTGCGCGATCGCGACGTAGCTCGCCAGCCGCGCCTCGGAAGCCAGCAGGTCGTACTGGCTGGCGTCACGGCGGTTGTGTTCGACGTCGAAGCCGATCGCGAATTGCTGCAGCGAAGGGTTCCAGAGGAATTTCATGTCGCATTCGGCGAAGGCGCGGCAGCGCGCACCGAGTTCGCGACCCTGGTTTGCGCGCGCGTGCAGCGCCGCGACCATGTCTTCCAGCGCCGAGGCGAGATCGAGGCTGGACTTGTCCTGCGCGTATTCGTTGTCGGACGAACGCAGACGCGCGACCGCCTCGCGCGCGATGACGAGCGCGCGCGTGCGCGGCGGATTGCTTTCCAGTTCGCGCAGCAGCGCGCGCACGCGTTCGTCGTCGCTGCCGGAATCGCCCAGGCTCAGCCACGGCGCGACTTCGTCCAGATCCTCGACCGCGGATGCGCATTGCACGCGCAGTCGCACCGTCCATTCGCGCAACTCTTCGAACTCGGTCAGCGGCGAAGCCAGTTGCTCCAGCCGCGCGGCTTCGGCTTCGATGCGCGCCAGCAGACCGCGCAACACCGGCAGCGCATCGGCGTTGACCTGCGCGTGTTCGACCAATGTTTCCAGCGCGGCCAACGTGGCGTTCAAAGCCAGCATCGCGTGCGGCTGCGCGACCACGCCAGCGCGCACGCAATCACCGATCACATACGTGGTATCCGCGATTCCCCGAGCCCACGCCCGGGGAACCAGCGGCCGTTCGTCCATGCGTTCCAGCGCGCTGGCCAGCACCAGCAGGCAACCCATCAGATTGCCGCTGTCCACCGTGGAGACGTAGTGCGGCGGCAGCGCTTCCAGCGTGCGCGTGTCGTACCAGTTGTAGAAATGCCCGCGGTGACGCGACAGCTTGTCCATCGTGTCCAGCGTGGCGCGGGTGCGTTCGAACAGAGTCGTGACGCCGATGTAACCGAAATCGCGCGCGGCGAGATTGGCGAGCAGCGCCATGCCGATATTGGTCGGCGACGTCCGATGCGCGAGCTGCGCCACCGGAAATTCCTGATAGTTGTCCGGCGGCAACCAGTTGTCTTCCGCGGTGACGAAGGTTTCGAACCAGTGCCAGGTACGGCGCGCCACGCCGCCCAGGAAACGCAGCTCGTGCGCGTCCAGCGTCTGTCCGCGCCGGCGCGGTTGCCGGCTGATCGCCGCCGCCAGCCACGGCGCGGCGAACCACAACGCCAGCAGCGGCGCCGCGGAAACCAGCGCGCCGGGCGCACGCGCCCACAACGCGAAAGCGCTGACCAGCGCACAGGCCGGCGACACCCACATCAATGCGAGAAACTCCGCGTAACCGGAAGCCGCCGCACGATCGGCCTGCTCCATCGGCGTCCATTCCAGCAGCCGCCGTCGCGTGAACAACATGCGCCCGGCGCTGCGAAGGATCGCATCGAGATTCAGATACGCCTCGAACGGAATCACCGCGATCGAGAAGCCCGTGCGCAACAGCTGGTCGTATGCGCCACGCAACGTATCGCGCCAGTGGCGCGGATGCGCGCGATGCCAGGCGTTGCGAACCATCTGCGCCAGAGCGATGAACAGCGGCGGCGCCAGCATGAAAGCCACCACCACCGCGGTCCAGTACACCGGATACGGCGCGAGCAGCCAGCCGCGCAGCAACAGCACCAGCATCGCGATCGGCACCAGTCCGCGCCGCAGGTTGTCGAGGATCTTCCAGCGATGATGGGCCTTCAGCATGTTACGCAGGCCGCTGCGGCGCGGGCCCGGCACGATCGGCAGCAGCCACTGGATGATCTGCCAGTCGCCGCGCGTCCAGCGGTGGCGGCGCCGCGCTTCCACGCTGTAACGGTTGGGCTGGTGCTCGATCAATTCGACATCGCTGACCAGTCCGGTGCGCGCATAGGAGCCCTCCAGCAGGTCGTGCGAGAGGATGAGATCGTTCGGAAAACGCGTGCCGACCGAACGCATGAAGGCATCCACGTCGTAAATGCCCTTGCCGACGAACGACGCTTCGCCGAACAGATCCTGATAGACGTCCGACACCGCGCGCGTGTAGGGATCGAGGCCGGTGTCGTCGGAAAACAGGCGCGCGAACTGGCTGGGGTGTTCGGGACGCGCCACCGACACGCGCGGCTGCAGGATTCCATAGCCCGCGATCACGCGGCGCGAATCCTTGTGGAACCACGGACGGTTCAGCGGATGCGCCATCGTCTCGACCAGCTTGCGCGCGGTCTGCGGCGGCAGCAGCGTGTCGGCATCCAGCGTGATCACGTAGCGCACGCGTTGCAGGATTTCAAGATCGCCGACGATCGCGCTGAAACGATCCGGCGGCACGCCGCGCAGCACGCGGTTCAACTCCCCGAGCTTGCCGCGCTTGCGCTCGAATCCCATCCACGCGTGCTCGCGTTCGTTCCATTCGCGCGGACGATGGAACAGGTGGAAGCGCGTGCTGCCATTCAGCGGATACTTCGCGTTCAAGCGTTCGATGCCTTCCACTGCGGCGGCGAGCAACGCTTCGTCGCCGGGCATCTCGCGTTCGTGCGCGTCGGGGAAATCGGTCAGCAGCGCGAAGTGCAGATTGGGATCGCGGTTGCCGAGGTAGCGGATTTCCAGCGCGTCGAGTTGTTCATTCAACCCATGCGGACTGCCCAGCAGCCAGGGCACCACGATCAACGTGCGGCAATCGTCGGGGATGCCGCCGCTGAAGGATAGCCGCGGCAGCAATCGCGGCGGTACCAGCACACTGACCAGCCAGTTCAATATCGCGACCGCCGGGTGGCTGGCCGCGACGAACAAGGCGGCGAGCAAGGTGATGTCCAGCGGCAAGGGCAAACCATGCAGGCCGTTGTGCGCGACCGCGAAGGTGATGCCTGCGGTCAATAGCGCCAGCGAGCCGAGATAGAACGTGGCGGGCCAAGTGCGGAGCGTGTTCGTCACCCGCGCGCTCAGCGGCGGCGCGGCATCGATCGCGCGTTCGAACGCAGTGCGCCCGCCGCCGATCAGGTGATAACCCACGTGATTGACGCGCGGATCGCCGGTCGGACTGATCGCCTCGCGCGCGGTCGCGATCGCGCGTTCCGCCAGTTCGGTTTCGGCGATGCGCGCGCGCGCCGCGAGCACCTCGACGGCGTGCCGGTAGATGCCGCGCGTGCTGAAATCCATTTGCGCGTAGGTCTGCGCGGGATCGCGCGACAGAATACGATCCACCGCGCAGACTTCTTCGATGATCTCGGACCAGTTGTGGCGCGAGGCCAGTCGCAGCGCGTTGATGCAGTTGGCGATGGAAACCTGGTCGGCCGCCTGCGCGCGGCTCTCCGCGTCGATCACGCGCGCCACGTTCAGCCCGCGCTGATCCAGTTGCTGCTCGGCCCAGGTCAGTGCCAGCGCCAGCGAGGGATGCTTGCCTTCCAGCAAGCGGTAGAACTCTGCCACCCATGCCGGCGTGATCGCCGGCACCAGCCGCGCCATGTCGGCGACGTACATCAGCATGCCGGCCGCATCCTTGCCGGCCATCTCGATCAGATAGCTCGCCCAGTATTCCGCGCTGGCGTATTCGTCCAGCCGTTGCGCGATCACGCGCGCGGCTTGCGCCAGCCTCTCCACCAGCGCCAGCCGCAGCAGTACCGGCAGGGTCCAGAGTTCGGCGATGTCGAGCGCGGTTTCTTCCTGATACGCGGCAAGGAACCGGCCGACCTGTTCCGGCTCGATGCGGCCGTCCACGTGCGCCACGTACTCGCGCGCGATGATCAGCGCGCGCGGTGCGACTTCGCCCCGCTCCGCGATGCGCGGCAGCTTGCGGAAAGTGCGCGCCGACAGCGCGGGCGCCAGCTCGCGCAATTGCGTGCGCACCAGGTAGAAATTGTCCAGCAGCCACTCGGCGGCCGGCTCGATGCGGCGTTGCTCGGCCACCGCAACGCGCGCCACGGCGTAGGCGCGCCGCAGGCTGCGTTCGTGCCCCGTCAGGGTTTTGCGCGGGTGCTGGTTGGCCGGGGAGAGCGGTTTCGCCTCGCGCAACACGAGATCGCGGTGCCGGCGCGCCAGCGTGCGTGCGCAGGTTTGCAGATCGACGGCCGGGCCGGTGTTTTCGCGGGTGGCCGGTTCGGGCGCGGACGCGGCGGCTCCGCGCGCGCGCCGCCACCTGCCAATCCATGCTTGGAGTCCGCCGTTGCGAGCCAAATCCTGCCCATCCTCGAAGTCAGCACCCGAGTGTATGCGGGAACGTGTTCACTGGATGTTGACTCGCACGACCAGCAGACGGTCAGTCCGCGCTCGAGTAGGCGACCGTGCTGAGCAAGGCCAGTGCCGCTTTGCGCGAATCCAGCCGCGTGTGCTGCACCACGATGGGCACGTCCGACTCGAACACGCTGGAGTAATCGGTGTCGCGCGGCACCGGCGCGGGATCGGTCAGATCGTTGAAGCGCATGTGATATGTGCGCCGGGCGGGCACGGTGACCTGGTACGGGCCGACCGGCTCGCGATCGGAGAAGTACAGTGTGATGCGCACGTGCGCGTCGCGGCCGGTCGCGTTCAATATGCACGCGGTTTCATGGCTGAGGAAACGGCGATCCTCGCCGTCGGTGCTGTCGGGCGGGATATAGCCTTCCGCGATGGCCCAATGGGTTTTGCCGATGGTCATGGTTCCGCTCCTCGTCAGCGCCAACGATCGCGAGAGCCACACCGGCACGACAACGCACCGAGCACGCCCAGCGCGAACGCTCCCGCCAGCAGCGGCGCGCGATTCTTCTCCACCCACAGCGCGGGCGAGTGCGAACACGCGCGCGCGCTGAATTCGCCGCGCGCCGAATGTTCGCCGGCCACCGGTTCGAACAGATTGTCACGACGCGCGCCGGAATCCGGTTCGTCGGTCATCTGTGCACCGAAAGCGGTGCGGCCCAGATACCAGTCCATCAGTCCCGGCACGAAGCGCTGGCCCCACAAGGCCAGCCAGGTCGGCGCGCCGACCGGGATGTTGCGGCGCTTGTGGCCGGCGGCATACAGGATCGCTTCGGCGGCGATTTCGGGTTCGTAGATCGGCGGCACCGGTTGCGGAAGCCGCGGCAATTTGTTGCGCGCCCATTCGAATTGCGGCGTGTTCATCGCAGGCAACTGCACCGCGGTGACGTGGATGCGGCTCTTCGCGTGGATCAGCTCGCAGCGCAGCGCGTCGATGAAACCGGCGAGCCCGTGCTTGGCGCCGCAGTAGGCCGATTGCAGCGGGATGCTGCGATAGGCCAGCGCCGAGGACACCTGCACGATCGTGCCGTGGTTGCGCGCGCGCATGCGTTTCAGCGCGGCCATCGCGCCGTACACGCCACCCAGATACGTGACCTCGGTGACGCGCCGGAATTCGTCCGGCGTGATTTCATCGACCGGCGCGAACACCGTCGCCATCGCGTTGTTGACCCAGATGTCGATGGGCCCCAGTTCGCGAACGATGCGATCGGCGGCTTGGTCCAGTGCAGAAGCATCGGCGACATCGGCGCTGCACGCGATCGCTTCGCCGCCGGCCAACTCGATTTCGCGCCGCGTGGATTCCAGCCCCTCCTCGCCGCGCGCGATCAATCCGACCTTCGCGCCCTGTTTCGCGAACGCCAGCGCGGTGGCGCGGCCCACGCCGGCCGTGGCGCCGGTGATCACGACGACCTTGTTTTGAAAAGAACCTTTCACGCTTGCTCCTTGCGTTCGCGTTCGATGTAGTGATCGTTCAGCGGTGCGAATCACTTGTCGATGCACTCGGAATGTCCGCAACCGCACGCGCCGCCCTGGATGCGCGGATCGGCAGGATCGGGATTCTGATCGGCCTTGCGGCAATGCTCGCTGCAATATTGCTTGTCCGCTCCCACTTCGCAGCGGCAGCCTTCGTGTCCGCAACGTTGTTTGGGATGATCGATTTCCATATCGCACTCTCCTGTTTGACTCACGCGAATACGCGATAGCGCTCCGCGTCCTGGTGCTTGAACTCCAAGCCCATGCCCGGCCGCGAGGCATCGGGTTTCAATGCGCCGTCCACGGGTTTCAACACGCCGTCGAACAGCATCGATTCGATGCGCACGTGATCGTGGAAATATTCGATGTGGCGCAGCGGCCGCGTACTGCACGCCGGATGCGCATGCAGCGCCGGCGCGCAATGCGCCGAGAACGGCAGGTTGAATGCTTCGCACAGGGCGCTGGCGCGCAGGAAGCCGCTGATGCCGGCGCAGCGCGTGGCGTCGGCCTGCAAAACGTCCACCGCGCCGGCTTGCAGCATGCGGCGGAAATACCACGAGTCGTAACCATATTCGCCCGCGGCGATGTCGATTTCAGCCGGCGCGCGGTCGCGGATCAGACGCAACCCTTCCAGATCATCGGACGTCACCGGTTCCTCGAACCAGGCCACGTCGTATTCGGCGAAGCCGCGCGCAAGGTTCAACGCCTGCTTGCGCGAGTACGCGCCATTGGCGTCCACGAACAACTGCACACCATCGCCGATCGCTTCGCGCGCCACGCCCACGCGCGCGGGATCGCGTTGGGATTCGCGGCCGACTTTCATCTTCACCATCTTGATGCCTTCATTCGCCCAGCCGCCGAGTTGGTCCCGTAATTGCGCATCGCTGTAGGAACAGAAGCCGCCGCTGCCGTATACCGGCGCCGCCTCGCGCACCGCGCCGAGCAACTTGAATAACGGCAAATCCAGCAACTTCGCTTTCAGGTCCCACAGCGCATTGTCCACCGCGCTGATCGCCATCGAGGCGATGCCGGGCCGCCCGAGATTGCGGATGCGCGCCAGCATCGCCGACCACGCGCCATCGATGTCCATCGCATCGCGGCCTTCGACCACTTTCGAAAGCAGGTCGCGGATCAGTACCGCGGTGGATACGTCCGCATAGCTGTAACCGAGACCGCGCTGGCCGCCGGCTTCGATTTCCACCAGCACCAGCGAGGTCGAGTCCCATTCCAGCGTGCCGTCGGACTCGGGCGCGTCGGTCGGCACCGTGTAGGCGCTGACGCGCGGCGTTCGCAGCGCGACTGTTTCCATGTCGTTCAATCACCGGTGCCCGGGAACAGCGTCGCCCAGGTTTCGCGCGTGGATTGCCGGATCATGCCGCGCGTCTGCGAATCGCCTTTCAACATCGATTCGATGAAGTGCTCGGCCTGCTTGAACGTGATGTGCGGCGGCAACGGCGGCACCTCCGGATCGGTGATCGCCTCGATCACGCAGGGGCGGTCGGCGGCGAGCGCCTCGTCCCAGGCCGCGCCGATCTGTTCGGGCCGATTGACCATGATGCCTTTCAACCCGATCAGCTCGGCGTAGCGCGCATAGGGAAAATCGGGCACGTGCTGCGAAGCGTCGTATCGGGGATCGCCTTCCATCACGCGCTGTTCCCACGTCACCTGATTCAGATCGCGATTGTTCAACACCATGATGATCAGGCGCGGATCGTCCCATTCCTTCCAGTAATCGCCGATGGTGATCAGCTCGGCATTGCCGTTCATCTGCATCGCGCCGTCGCCCACCAGCGCGATCGCGACGCGATCGGGAAACGCGAACTTGGCGGCGATCACGTACGGCACGCCCGGACCCATCGTCGCCAACCCACCTGAAAGTGAAGCCATCATGCCCCGGCGGATCTTGATGTCGCGCGCGTACCAGTTGGCCGCGGAACCGGAATCGGAGGCCAGGATGCAGTTGTCCGGCAACCGGGGCGAGAGCTCCCAGAACATGCGTTCGGGATTGACCGGTTCCGCTTCGGTCATGGCGCGCGCTTCGATCACGCGCCACCATTCGGCGACACCCTTCTCGATTTCCTCGCGCCAACTGCGGTCGGACTTGCGTTGCAACATCGGGATCAGCGCACGCAACGTCGCCTTGGAATCGCCGACCAGGTTGATTTCCATCGGATAGCGGATCGACAGCATCGCCGGATCGATGTCGATCTGCACGCCGCGCGCTTGTCCTTCCTTGGGTAGGAATTCCGAATACGGAAAACGCGAGCCGATCATCAGCAGCGTGTCGCAACCCATCATCATGTCCCAGCTCGGCTTGGTGCCGAGCAGGCCGATAGAACCGGTGACGAAGCGCAAGTCGTCGGGCAGCGCGGCCTTGCCCAGCAGCGCCTTCGCCACCCCGGCGCCCAGCAGATCGGCGACTTCGATCACTTCATCGGTGGCGTTCAATGCGCCGGCGCCGACGAGAATCGCGACTTTCTCGCCGGCATTCAAAAGCTCGGCGGACGCGCGCAGGTCGCGTTCCATCGGCACCACATGCGGCGCGCGATAGCCGAGTCCCGAATGGATCGTGCCGTGCTTGCGCGGCGGCGTCTCCACTGCGTCCAGTTCCTGCAGGTCGTTCGGCACGATGATGCAGGTGACCGCGCGTTTGGAAATCGCGATGCGCATCGCGCGATCCACCACGTGCCGCACCTGCGCGGGCACCGTGATCAGTTCAACGTATTCGGAAGCGACGTCCTTGAACAAGGTGGTGAGATCGACCTCCTGCTGGTATTGCCCACCTAGTGCCGCGCGCGCCTGTTGTCCCACGATCGCGACGACCGGCATGTGGTCGAGCTTGGCGTCATAGAGCCCGTTCAACAGATGGATCGCGCCGGGACCGGAGGTCGCCATGCACACGCCGACTTCTCCGGAAAACTTCGCGTGCGCACAGGCCATGAACGCGCACATTTCCTCGTGTCGCGCACGCACCAGTCTCATCTTGCCTTCGGTGCGGTTCATCGCGCCCATCAGGCCGTTGATGCCGTCGCCGGGATAACCGTAGATGCGGCGCACGCCCCACTCGTGCAGACGATGGATCAGGAAATCACTGACGGTGGCTGCCATTGCTACCTCCT
>DATFCO010000080.1:0-5210 GCA_035253005.1 Rhodanobacteraceae bacterium | reverse complement strand
GGAGCGCAGGAACCGGAGCGTACACGTCAGTACGTGAGGATTCCTTGGCCCGCAAAGCGGTACATCCATGTACCGGGCCTGATCCTCGCACCGCCGGCGTGCATCATCCCGTTTTGAATCAGGCCGAGCGCGAGCTTTGCGACCGCTCATCAGTTCAGCTCGCGGTGAAAAGTCAAAACCTGCTCGCGCGACGTGCGGAAGTGCTCGGCCAGGCGTTCAGCCAGATAAACCGAGCGGTGCCGGCCGCCGGTGCAGCCGATCGCGACGGTCAGGTAGTTCTTGTCCTCGCCTTCGAAGCGCGGCAGCCATTCCTCCAGCAGACCAATGATGTCGCGCAGGAAATTGTCGACCAGCGGTTGCGCCGCCAGGAACTCGCGCACCGCCGCGTCCTTGCCCGAAAGCGGGCGCAGACGCGGATCCCAGTTCGGATTGGGCAGGCAGCGCGCGTCGAACACGAAATCCGAATCGGTCGGCAGCCCGCGGCGGTAGGCGAAGGATTCGAACAGCAGGGTGGTGCCGCCGTCCGAGGCGCTGAAACCCGTGGCGATCGCGCGCCGCAACTGGTGCACGTTCATTTCGCTGGAGTCGATCACGCGATCGGCGATCGCCGCCAGCGGACGCAAGCGACGGCGTTCCTCGGCGATCGCGTCGGGCAGCGAGCGCTTGCCGGATAACGGGTGCTTGCGCCGCGTTTCGGAGTAACGCTTCAGCAGCACCTCCTCGTTGCTGTCGAGGAACAGCAACTCCACCTGCGCGCCGGTCTCCACCAGCGTCGAGAGCGCTTCGGGAAGCCGTTCCAGATCGCCGCGGCTGCGCACGTCCACACCCACCGCGATGCGCGCCATCGCCACGCGCTCCCCTCCGGTCAACGCCGCCACCAGCGCGGGCAGCAACGTGGTCGGCAGGTTGTCCACGCAGTAGAAACCCAGATCCTCGAACGCGCGCAGCGCCACGGTCTTGCCCGCGCCGGACAAGCCGGAGAGCACGATCACGCGTGGATGGGTCGGTTCTTCTGCGGACGCGGTTGAGTTCATGATTTTTTTGAAGAGTGCGGATATGGATGTCCGCTTTTGGACTTACATTCTTGCAAGAGCAAAAACTTGAAGAAGTGTTCAGAGAACAGCGATCACGGATGATCGCAAAAACAAACGATCGCAAAGCAAATCCGCGAGCTCATCGGATCGCGTTGACCATGAAGGCCTGCCGGTCGATGAACACCTGCGCCGGGTCCAGCCCCTTGGATTTCAACATGTGGCTGCGCACCGCCGCCTCGACCAGCACGGCGAGGTTGCGGCCCGGCGCCACCGGTACGGTGATCTGCGGCACCTTCACGTCCATCACCTCCCGCCAGCCGGTGTCGCCGGTGAGGCGCGTCATCGCGTCGGCTTCCTCGCCCGCGTTCACCGGCTGCAGGTGCACGATCAGGCGCAGGTATTTGGACGGCTTTACGGCCGTATGGCCGAACATCTCGCGCACATTCAGCACACCGAGGCCCCGCACTTCCAGCAGGTCGCGCAGCAGGTCGGGGCAGGCGCCGTCGATCACGTCCGGAGCGATCAGCGTGAACTCCGGTGCGTCGTCGGCCACGAGGCGGTGGCCGCGCGAAACCAGTTCCAGCGCCAGTTCGCTCTTGCCGGTGCCGGAAGCGCCGGTGATCAGCACACCGATCGAATACACCTCGAGGAATACGCCATGCAGCGTGACCTGCCGCGCCAGCGCGCGCGCGAGATGGTATTGCAGGAACGTCAGCAGCTCATGCCCGCGCTTGGCGGACACCCACAGCGGCGTGGCGGTTTCCTCGGCGGCCTCGCGCAGGTCGGCGGGCACGGCCTGATCCTTGGTGACGATCAGCGCCACCGGCTGCTGCGCGACGATCTTCTGCACCGTTTCCCAGCGCTGGCGCGATTCCAGTCCGTCGAGGTAATTCAGTTCCTCGCTGCCGATGATCTGGATCTTGTTGGGATAGATGACGTTGAGATAGCCGACCTCGGAAGGGCGGCGCTGACCGACCTTGCCCGGCTCCAGCGCACGCGACTCGCCGCGGCGGCCGCCGATCCAGCGCAGGGCCAGCCGTTCGTGGACGCTGTCGTACAACTCGCGCGCACTGACTCGATTCACGGCGGAACGGGAAAGGAAGGTGCGCTTATTGTGCCAGCGCGCACTGGTCTGCCGGAAGCCGCCCGGGGGCGAGCTAAGTGCCGTAACCGGCTTCCCCGCCGCGGCGGCCTTCCTTCAACTTTTCCTTGTGCCGGCGCACCTGAGCATCCAGTTTGTCGAACAGCGCATCGATTGCCGCGTACATGTCGCCTTCCACCGCATCCGCATGCAGCACCTTGCCGGGCGCCGCCGACAGCGTGCCCTCGGCCTTGTGCGCCAGCCGGCTCTTCTCCACTTCCAGCACCACGCTGAGTGAAGTCAGATGATCGAAATGCCGCGCGAGACGCTCGTGCTTGCTGTCGATGTAATCACGCAGCGCGGGAGTGACGTCGATCTGATGGCCGCTGATCTGGATTTGCATGGCTGATTCCTTCCTCGAAGAATGACGGGATGACACACCGTATAGAGGCGGTTGATTGATCACGAAACGCCTTCGATGACCTCCTGCATCGCGGCGACGTGTGGGCGCCCTTATCTTGCGATCAGCGATGTAAAGAGAAAGTTCCGTACTTCACACAACGGGTACTCTCAGCCGGCTCTTTGCCGCTCCGCGGAACTGGGAATGCGAAGCGCTTCGCGGTATTTGGCGACGGTGCGGCGCGCGACCTGGATGCCGCGCTTGTTCAGTTCCGTGGTGAGCCCCTGGTCCGACAGCGGTTTGCGCGGATCTTCCTCGGCGACCAGTTTGCGGATCATCGCCTGAATCGCGGTGGCCGATGCCGCGCCGCCATCATCGGTAGCCACGCCCGAGGAAAAGAAATGTTTGAACTCGAACGTGCCACGCGGCGTGTGCAGATACTTGCGCGTGGTGACGCGCGAAATCGTCGATTCGTGCATGCCGAGTTCGTCGGCGACTTCGCGCAGCACCAGCGGTTTCATCGCCTCGGGGCCGTAGTCGAGGAACGCGCTCTGCGTGCGCACGATCGCTTGCGCGACCTTGAACAGCGTGTCGGCGCGCGCCTTCAGGCTCTTCATCAGCCAGCGCGCCTCCTGCAACTGGCCGCGCAGATACGCTGCATCATTGCGCCGCGCGCGCGCGATCAGATCGCAGTAGTGCTTGTTGATGGCGAGCCGCGGCTGGCAGTTGGGCGACAGTGACACGCGCCAGCGGCCATCCACTTTCAGCGCGTAGGCATCGGGCGCGATGTATTCGGTGGGCGCGGGATCGAACGCACTGCCAGGGCGCGGATCGAGCCCGCGGATCAGCGTGGCCGCGGCGATCACGTCTTCCGGATCGGCTTCCAGCTTGCGCGCCAGTTTCTGGAAATCGCGCTTGGCCAGCAGTTCCAATTCGCTGGTGACGATGCGCAGCGCCAGCTCGCGCGCTTCGGTGTGCTCGTCGAGTTGTTGCACCTGCACGGCGAGGCAGTCGCGCAGATCCAGGCTGGCGACGCCCGTCGGTTCGAAGCGCTGCACGCGGTGGCGCACCGCTTCGATCTCCTCCAGTTGCGGCGCGGGACTCAAGCTGCCCACCGCGGCCTGCACCGATTCCAGGCCTTCGCGCAGATAGCCGTCCGGATCGACCGCATCGATGATCGCCGCGGCGATCGCGCGATCGCGGTCGGTAAAGCGCGCCAGATTCAACTGCCACATCAGATGCTCGCGCAGGCCTTCGACCGCCGCGTCCTGGTGTTCGGGCGCGTCATCGTCGTCGGCGTGCGGACCGCTGGGCATTTCGAGACTGCCGCCGGGCGTGTGCTCGTCCCAGGAATCGGCGTCGTATTCGACTTCCGGTTCGGGCGCAGCTTCCTCCCCGGAATCGCTTTCGCCGATGTCGGCCTCGCCGTTTTCCGCGTCTTCGCCGCGCTCGTCCGGGCTTTCGATTTCCAGCAGCGGATTGGTTTCGGCCAGCTCGCGCAGTTCGGTCTCCAGCTCCACCTGCGACAACTGCAACAGGCGAATGGCCTGCTGCAACTGCGGCGTCAGCGCGAGCTGCTGATGGAGGCGGAGCTGGATGCCGGGCTTCATGCGCGGGGTTGCGGACCGTGGTCGGTGCGGATTTTGCATCCTAACGCGGCCCGGTGTGAACAGATAGTTCTCTTTTCGGGAATCCCGTAACGCGGAGCGGGCGAGCGCGAGCTTTGCGCCCGCGCGACTCACATCCGGAATTCGTGCCCCAGATACACCTCGCGCACCTGTTCGTGTGCCAGGATTTCAGCGGGCGTGCCGCGGGCCAGCACTTTGCCTTCGTTGAGGATGTAGGCGTGCTCGCAGATGCCGAGCGCTTCGCGTACGTTGTGGTCGGTCAGCAGCACGCCGATACCGCGGTCGCGCAGATGCCGCACGATGCGCTGGATTTCGCCGACGGAAATCGGATCGACGCCGGCGAACGGTTCGTCCAGCAGCATGAACCGCGGATTGGCCGCTAGCGCGCGCGCGATCTCGACGCGTCGCCGCTCGCCGCCGGAAAGGCTGATGCCTTTCTGACCCGCGATGTGCGCGACCTTCAATTCATCGAGCAGCGATTCCAGCTCGCGTTGTCGCTGATCGGCATTCAGATCGTTGCGAAGTTCCAACACCGCCAGCACGTTTTCCGCGACGGAAAGCCTCCGGAATACCGAAGGCTCCTGCGGCAGATACCCGATGCCGAGCCGCGCGCGTGCGTGCATCGGCAAGCCGGTGATGTCCTGACCGTCGAGCGTGATGCGTCCGCCGTCGGCTTCGATCAATCCGACCACCATGTAGAAACAGGTGGTCTTGCCGGCGCCGTTGGGACCGAGCAGTCCGACGACTTCGCCCTGCTTGATCTCGAAAGCGAAATCGTGCACCACCTGGCGCGCGCGAAAGCGCTTTTGCAAACCGCGTGCGGCGAGCATCTCAGGGCCTAATCGGAACTTGCGGAGGCGGGATGCAAGTCGAGCGCCGGTGCGGCGCTCGACGGTTTTGCCGGTGCGCTGGTTGCGGGTTGCGCAGGAACCGTCGCAGCAGACGATGCCGCGGCGGGTTTCTTCGCGGGTGCGGCTTTCTTCTGTGGTTGCAGGATCATGTGGACCTGCCCGCCGCTTCCGCCTTCGCCGACGATCTGGCCCGTATCGGTGTTGTAGGTGAGTTTG
>DATFCO010000079.1:0-3532 GCA_035253005.1 Rhodanobacteraceae bacterium | reverse complement strand
GACGAGAACGGCGGCGACAGCACCGCGATGACGTTCGATCGGCAGGAGCGCGAAGCGATGGTCGCCACTATAGGCTGGCAATTGATCGGCAACTGGCAAGCAGGAGAAGCCGCGCTGCACCCGTACGCGCAACTCGCGTGGGATCACGACAGCAAGGCGGATCCGCAGGACGTGCGCGCCGGCCTCGTGGACATGCCGGGCACTTTCGCGATGCCCGGCTTCGCTCCAGACAAGACCTGGGGCAGCGCGGGTTTTGGTTTGGCTGCCGACTTTAATCCGTCCTTCTCGATATGGGCCAGTTACGACGGCCGTTTTTCCGACAGCAATCAGCGCGTCAACAGCGTGAATGTGGGCGGGAAGCTGAGATTCTGATTTGCTTCAACCGACCTTCTCGAGAGGTGATTGCGAAGCGTGCTTTATTTGAGAAGTGCGGCCACGGATGGCCGCCTTCGCTTAATTGAGCGACAGCGTAGAGACTTGTAAAACCACAGCTTCGGGCAGCGATTATGGACGATCGCAAAAAAAACCGCGCATCTGCGCGGCTTTTTTTGCGACTGCAACAACCCTCAGTGCTTCGGCTTCTTGTTGAACTGCTTGTACAGCGCCTCGGCCTGATCGTGCAGCGCGCTGGCGGCATCGTGGGAGAGCTCGCCGATCTTGCCGTTCTCCTCGTGCTGCTTCAGCACCAGTTCGCCGCTCTCGTCCCAGCCAGCGCGGTCAGTCGAACTGATCGGCGCGCCTTTCTTGGGGCTGGTTTCCTGCACCACCACCCACGGACGTCCATCCTGATAGGCGTAGTCGGTGCTGGTGTAGTTGCCCTTGTCGCCCTTGTCCACCAGCTCGCGGATGAACTCGACGCCGTTCTTGTCGGAGAACACCTGCCAGCCGCGCGAAGCCTGATCGTTGGACGCGGTGCCTTGGGTCATCTTCATGCCGCCGATGCGGCTTTGCATGGTCTTGAAATCCGACAGCATCTTGTCGGCCGCCGTCGGCTCCGCCACCAGTTGCAGGTTGACATTGGCAGGCGCACCGTGGGTCAGCACCGGAGTTTGGAGCGTGGTCGAAAACACGCGACCCTCGTTTTCCATCTTCGCCTGCAGCACGTAAATATCGGTCGCCTTAATCTGCTTGGGATCGAAGCTGATGTCGAATTTCTGCGGGATGTGCGGCGGCGCGAACGATTGACTGTTCACCGGCACGCCCGGCTGCTGCGTGACATCCATCAGAGTCAGATCGAGCTTGGCTTGCGGCGTGATCTGTACGGTGTTGTCGGCGAGAGTCACGGTGCCTGTCACCGCGCTGGGTATCGGCGCGGGTGCGGACTGATTCGTTCCGGTGTTGTTGTTCGGGTTGTTGGATTGTCCGCTGCAAGCACCGAGCAGGAGTCCGGCGATCACCAGCGGCAAAGCAAGCTTGCGCATGGGGGGTCCTTCTGGTCAACGGAAGCGCGCAAAGGCGTCGAACCGATAATGCTACCCGGCGCGACCGCGCAGCGAAAGGTCAGGATGAGGATCGCCTCTCAACGATTCCCGCTTCGTGCAGGAAGCGTCAACTGCGGCTTCACGAAAGACGCGCTGTGGAAGAGATGCGCATCGACGGTAGGAAGCCGGCGGCGCAGCGCCGCCGGCCCCACTCCACTCCCCAATTCCCGCTTTGCGCCCGAAGCTAAAGAAAAGTTAATCGGTCGTCAAGCGGGCAGAGGAACCTCGAGGTTGCCTCATCGTTAACGGTGCGTTATGGTCCGATCCACTGCGCGCGGGCTGGGTGGGCAGCTCCTACGGAATTTATTTCATACCTGTGCTCAAGGATCCGCTCATGCGGCGCGGTTCTCCCTACGCGATTGGGCCAGTGTTTCCGCGATGCTCGCAAGTTGTGCCGCGTATCGGCGCCATCCTCCGCGTGAGGCGGGTTGCGTCTCGCAAGCCGCCGATTCATTCGAAACCGTTTCCTGCGCGTCGTTTGTAGTCTCCGTACCGCCGCAGTGAGCCAGCAGATCCCGCAGCACCGAGGATCGTGCGGACAAAAAACTCTCACAAGACACGTCGAAGATCACGCCGGGCATCAGTGCATGCCAATGCGTCATCGATCGCCGGTAACACCGCTCGTGTGCGGCGAGCCCCGCGAGGTCGTAGGTGTATTCGTGGGTGTCGCCGAAGAACGCGCGGTATTGCGCAAAGCATGCATCCATCGGATCGGCGGTCACGTGCAGGATGCGCGCATGCGGCAACGCGGCGTGGATCAGCCCAGCGTACATCCAGTTGTCCGGCTGGCAATCGATGTAATACGGCTTGCCACGCGCGTGCCATTGCGTCTGCGCGTGATATCGCCGTCCGAGCTCTTCGAAATCGAGCGTCGGCACCCGTTCCAGGAATTGCTCGTCCTGCGTGTTGCGGTGATCGGCAGCCCAACGAAGCTGTTGCTCGAAATCGTTCAATTCGCCGGCGTTCACTGCGTTCAGATGCCGACCCAAGCACCCCGCGAGTTCGCGCGTGCCGGAATGCGGCAATCCGACGACGAAGATCGGTTGTGGTCCATCGACGTTCGTCCGCGCCGACCGTAAGGTCTCGCGTGTGCACAAGGCGATACACAGTTCGAACCAGCGTTGCATGCGCGGCACGTCGCAGCGCTTGCGCTGCGCCATGATTGCGTTGGCACGGGTGAGCGCCTGCCACGCATCGTCGTAGCGGCCGACGTCTTCGAGTTCCTTGTACAGCGCGAACTCCAGTGCCGCGTGATCACGCGAGCCACGCGCGACGTTCTTGATCCCACCGGCCAACGTATTGAAATGATTTCGCTCGCGCGACTGCACGCGCAAGCGGCTCAGCTCCAGCGCGATTTCACCGTGCGTCGGCCCGAGCAGGAACCCCAGTTCCAGCTCGGGCTCGGCCTCGTCCACTCTGCCCAGGCACACCAGTTCGCGACCGCGCCGATGACGAACGCCGTCTCCGTCGAAGCCCAGCTCGCGCGCGCGATCAGCCTGCGCCAAGGCTTCTGCGTGTTCGCCGAGCGCATGCCAGTGATCGGCGAGCCGGATCAGCAGCGTGTCGGAGCTGACGCTTTTCAGCACGGGCCTCTGCAGACATTCCCGTGCGGCAACCGTCTCGCCGACGCGCAGCAACGCGCCGGCGATTTCGCAAATCAGATCCGGATAGTCCGGCACGCTGCGCCCGGCGTGCAGCGCGTGTTCCGCGGCTTCACGCACACGGTTCTGACGCCACGCAAGATTGCTCAGCGCCAATCGCGCCAGCGTGTGATCGGGTTCGACGGCGAGCAGCGCTTCCAGCGCGGCGCGCGCGGGCGCGGCCTGCTTGGCGGCGAGATGGACTTGCGCTTGCGACCAGAGCTGCCCGGCTTGCGACGCGGAATCGAACATCACAGCAGCGCGATATCGGCGATCGCGTCGAACTGCGCCTTGATCTTCGCCAGCAGGCGGATGCGATTGGCGCGCAGGGACGCGTCTTCGGCCATCACCAATACCTGGTCGAAGAACATATCCACCGGCGTTTGCAGTTGCGCCAGTCGCGCGAGGCGA
>DATFCO010000078.1:0-2345 GCA_035253005.1 Rhodanobacteraceae bacterium | reverse complement strand
GGCGGCAGCGGCGTCAGCTTCGGCGCGATCGAACTGCTGCGCGCGGCGCGGCCGCGCGAGCACTTGGAACTCGCGCACCGGCTGGATCGCGACACTTCCGGCGTGCTGGTGTTCGCGCGCACGCGGCAGGGATTGTCCGGCTTGCAGGCGCTGATCCGCGATGGCCAAGTGCAGAAACAATATCTTTGCCTGCTCACCGGCAAACTGGAACGCGCGAAGTTCGACGTCAATGCGCCGCTGCGCAAGTCGGTGCTCTCGGCCGGCGAACGGATGGTGCGGGTGGACGAAGAAGGCAAACCCGCGCTGACCTTCTTTCGCGAGATCGAGCGCTATCGCGAGGGCAGTCTGGTCGAAGCCACGCTCGACACTGGCCGCACGCACCAGATCCGTGTGCACGCCGCGCATGTAGGCCATCCGGTCGCCGGCGATCCGAAATACGGCGACCGCGAGGCCAACAAGCGTTTCCGCGACGTCGGACTGAAGCGGCTGTTCCTGCACGCCGCGCGTTTCGAGTTCGAACTGGGCGAGCGTGCCTGGAGTTTTTCGGCGCCGTTGCCGCAGGATTTGCGCGCGGTGCTGGATCGGTTGCAATAATGCCGCCCCTCACCCGGCCTTCGGCCACCCTCTCCCCGTGAACGGGGAGAGGGGAACCAAAACGTTGCATCCAGGAAAATCCCTCCCCCCGCTTGCGGGGAGAGGGAGACAAGCGCGCAGCGCTTGGCGGGTGAGGGGCAATCACCCTTCCGCGATCTGCTCCATCTTCGCCGCGCAGGTGAAATCGTTCATCGACAGCCCATCCACGTCGTGCGTGGACCAGCGCACCGCGCAGCGGTTGTAGCCGACTTCCAGATCGGGATGGTGATCTTGCTTGTTGGCCATCCAGCCGACCGCGTTGACGAAACCGAGCGTTTCGTAGAAGTCTTCGAACTTGAAAACCTTGCCGATCGCCTTGCCACCGTCGGCCAGTTCCCAGCCGGGCAGGGCACCCAGCAGCGCCTTGATCTTCGCCTGCTCCAAGGCGGATTCGCCTTTGCGCGGTTTGCAATGTTGCGTAGCGAGCGACGCGACATCCATGGATTTTCTCCTTATTCGCCAAACACACAGTGTAGGGCGGACTTCGTCCGCCGTGCGAGGTGTTGGCGGCACCGACGGTCAATCAAGACTAGAATAGTGCTGATTCGGCCGCATCTTCAGATCATGATCCACATCAGCGAAACCGCGCAGACCCATTTCCGCAAACTGATCGCCGCGCAGGGCGGCGAGGATCTCAACATCCGCATGCGCGCGCGCAATCCCGGTTCGCCCGCGGCCGATTGCGAACTGGAATTCTGCGGAGCGGGCGAGCGCAACGGCGACGACTGGGTGATCGAATGCGAGGGTTTCGATCTCTACGTCGACGCCGCGAGCGCGCCGTGGCTGGACGGTGCACAGATCAACTACGCCGCCACGCCGACGGGCGGCGAGATGCGCATCCACGCGCCGAAGCTGCGCGGCAGCGAACCGGGTGCGGACGCGTCACTGGCGCTGCGCGTGCAATACCTGCTGGACGCGGAAATCAATCCGCAACTGGCCTCGCATGGCGGTCGCGTGAAACTGGAATCGGTGAGCGCGGACAACGAAGTGGTGCTGCGTTTCGGCGGCGGCTGCCAGGGTTGCGGCATGGCCGATGTCACGCTGAAGCAGGGCGTGGAGAAAACCCTGCGCGCACGCTTTCCGGAAATCACCGCGGTGCGCGATGCCACCGATCACGCGGCCGGGCATTCGCCGTACTACAAAGGCTACGAAGGCAAGAGCGCGGTGCGCTGACTGGACCCGAAAACGTCCGACGATTCGCAGGCCATGGACGGCCTGTCCGCGACCAAGCACGCTCTTGCCATTCGTGCTTGATCGCGAAGCAAAGTCCGGACATGTGCCGGACTTTGCTTGCTCTGGCAAGTCCAGGAAGGACTTGTCCAGAGCCATCAAACTAGTCGCCGCCCTGCACCTTCCCGTGCAAATCACTCAGCTTGCCCGGCAACGAGGCGTAATACGCGGCGAGATTGTCGATATCCTGCTCGGTCAACGGTGCCGCCATGCCTTGCATGATGGCGTTGCCACGGCGGATGGAACCGACCGTCGGGTGCTCGCGGGTGCCGGCTTGGTATTCGTGCAGCGCCTGCACGATGTAATCGGCGTACTGACCGGCGAGACGCGGGTACTGGCCGTCGGCCGTCGCGTTGCCGTCCGCTCCGTGGCATGCCGCGCAGGTGGCCGACTTTTGCTTGCCCGCGGCGACATTTCCCGACGCGAACGCTGCACCGCTGATCAGTGCGAAAACACCAGCCAGTGAAATCGTCAATGCGCGT
>DATFCO010000077.1:0-10852 GCA_035253005.1 Rhodanobacteraceae bacterium | reverse complement strand
GGTGACGGTCGCGGATTGGGACGACGATTCGGTCGAGTGGTCGCGTTTCGATCTCGCCCTGCTGCGTTCGACCTGGGACTACACGCAACGCGCCTCGGAATTCCTGGATTGGGCCCGTCGCGTTTCCGAATGCACGCGGCTTTTGAATCCGCTGGCAGTGGTGCGCTGGAACATCGACAAGCACTACATGGCCGAACTGTCGCGCGCCGGGGTGCCGGTGGTGCCGAGTGCGTTCGTCGAACCCGACGACGGCGCACCAGCAGCGCTGACCGCATTTCTGGACGTGTATCCGCAAGCGACGGAATTCGTGGTGAAGCCTTGCGTCGGCGCCGGTTCGCTGGACGCGCAGCGCTATCGGCGCGAGGAGAGGGACGCAGCGATCGCGCATCTGCAACGACTGCTCGATGCACGCCGCAGCGTGCTGATGCAGCCTTATCTGCACAGCGTGGACCAACACGGCGAAACCGCGCTGCTGTTCTTCGAGGGCGAGTTCAGTCACGCGATCCGCAAGGGTCCGATGTTGAGAAACGGTGCGGCGCTCACCGGCGGCTTGTTCGTGGCCGAGGAGATCACGCCGCGCCAGGCATCGCAGCGGGAAATCGAAATCGCGAAGCAGGCGTTGGCGGCGATGCCGTTTCCGCAGCCACTGCTGTACGCACGCGTCGATCTGATCCGCGACGCTGATGATTCGCTGCGCTTGCTGGAACTGGAACTGACCGAGCCTTCGGTGTTTCTCAATCATGCGGACGGCGTGGCCGAACGTTTCGCCCGCGCGATACTGCGGCGCGTCTCGGCCTGAGCCGCGAGCGGCTAGAATGTCCGCTCGGCCTTGCGGAAAAACCCGATGAAGATTCTGGTCGGCTACAAGCGCGTGGTGGATTTCAACGTGCGCATTCAGGTGAAACCGGACGGCTCCGGCGTGGTCACCGATGGCGTCAAGCTGTCCGCCAATCCCTTCGACGACATCGCGCTGGAAGAGGCGCTACGGCTGCGCGAGAAAGGCATCGCAACGGAGGTCGTCATCGCCACGATCGCGCCAAGCGACGCGCAAGCGCATCTGCGCAACGGCCTGGCGATGGGCGCCAACCGCGCGATCCACGTCGTCACGTCTGATCCGGTGCAACCGCTGGCCGCGGCGCGCACGTTCCTGAAGCTGATCGAAAAGGAACAACCGAATCTGGTGATCCTCGGCAAACAGGCGATCGACGACGACTGCAACCAGACCGGGCAGATGCTGGCCGCGCTGTGGGATCGCCCGCAGGCGACGTTCGCGTCGAAGCTGGAAGTGAACGGCAATACCGCGCGCGTGACGCGCGAAGTCGATGCAGGGCTGGAAACCATCGAAGTCGATCTGCCTGCGGTGATCACCACCGATTTGCGCTTGAACGAACCGCGTTTCATCAAGCTGCCTGACATCATGAAGGCCAAGAGCAAACCGATCGAGACGATCGACTTGTCATCGCTGGGCATCGAACACGGCGGCGAAATCAGGACGACCCATTACACGCCGCCGCCGAAACGCTCGCGCGGCGTGATGGTGAAGGATGTCGCCGAATTGGTGAGCGCATTGAAGCAGAAGGGATTGGTGTCATGAGCAAAGTCCTGATCGTTGCCGAACACTTGAACGGGCTCAACGCCGCGACCGCGCGCTGCGTCACCTGCGCCCGCGAACTGAAGGCGGATGCGATCGACGTGCTGGTGTTGTCGGATGCGCCCGACGATGTTGCCGCTCAAGCCGCGAAGCTGGATGGCGTTTCGAGAGTGCTGGCTTCAGCGCGCGCCGAAAACGCGCATCCGCTGGCGGCGGTGCTGGCACCGCAGATCGCGGCGGCGGCGAAAAACGGCTACACGCACCTGCTGTTTCCCTCGACCACCTTCGGCAAGGACGTCGCGCCGCGCGCGGCAGCGCTGCTGGGCGTCGGCCAAGTCAGCGACATCATGGCCGTGAACGGCGCGCACGTCTTCAAACGTCCGGTCTACGCCGGCAACGCGATCGTGGATGTGGAAGTGCCGAACGATGCGATCGTGGTCGGCACGGTGCGCACGGCGTCGTGGCCGGCGGCCGGTGAATCGTCGAACGCCGCGCCAATCGAGGCGCTGCAACTCGACGTCGCCGTTCCATCGCACACGCGTTTCGTCGAATTGCAGCAGGCATCCGGCGATCGCCCCGATCTGCAAAGCGCGCAACGCGTTGTGTCGGGTGGCCGCGGCGTGGGTTCGAAGGAGAACTTCGAAATCATCTACAAGCTGGCCGACAAACTGCACGCCGCGGTCGGCGCCTCGCGCGCCGCGGTGGACGCCGGTTACGTGCCCAACGATCTGCAGGTCGGACAGACCGGCAAGATCATCGCGCCCGAGCTGTACATGGCTATCGGCATCTCCGGCGCGATCCAGCACCTCACCGGCATCAAGGACGCGGGCACCATCGTCGCCATCAACAAGGACCCCGACGCGCCGATCTTCGAGATCGCCGACTACGGCCTGGTCGGCGATCTGTTCAAGATCGTGCCGGAATTGGAGCAGATGCTCGGAACCTGACGCGGATTATTTTACCATTGCCCATCCCGCCGGGTAATCGCTTACCCGCTGACCTGTAAACCCGACGCCATTGCCATTCCAGAGTTGCACGGTTGTGCTGCTGTTCCACACAACGTCGAGATATCCGTCGCCGTTAAAGGTGCCGGTTGTTCCCAATGTCCAAGTCGGTCCTACATTGAAACGCACCGCTTGCGTCAGCGTCGCTCCGTCCATCAGCCAATAGGCGAAGAACTGGTGCGCGTTGTCGCGCCAGAGCAGATCGGCACGGCCGTCGCCGTTGATATCTCCAGATCCGGCGATGCTCCAGCCTCCGGGGTAGGCACGCGTGGCGACAGGCGTATACGCGCCGTTACTGAATTGTGTCCACATCTGCATCGATGCCCCGTTGACCCACAGGACATCGGCCCTTCCATCGCCGTCGAAGTCGCCGGTGGTGAGAACCCGCCAACCCGCCGGCATGCTCTGAGAGTACCCGGCTGTCACTGAGGCTCCGTTCATCAACCACGTCGCCAGACGACTCGATCCATTCACCCAGAGCAAATCATCCTTGTTATCTCCGTTGACATCCGCGGCCCCTACCAGAGTCCACCCGCCTGCGGGATAGGCAAGCAGGAAAGTATTGGTGAACGACGTGCCGTTGCCGAGCCACACCCACAGCTTGCTGCCGTCGCTCCACAGGATGTCGCTGTAACCGTCTCCGTTGAAATCGCCAGAAGCCAGCACCCGCAGATTGCTCGCAGTGTTGAAGGTCGCGCCCCTCACCAGCGTAGCCCCATCCATTACCCAGTAAGCAAACTGAGTCTGGTTCACCGAGCGCCACAGAAAATCCGTCAGGCCATCCGCGTTGACGTCGTTGTGCACATGCGGCTTGGCGGGCTGGAACTGCGCGATCAACGCAGCCGTGTTGTTCATGCTGTGCGCGTTGTCGGCGGAATTGGATGAGCTGTCGGCAACACCGCAAGGCTGGTTCTGGCAGATCGAAATGTTCGGATTGGAAAATACGGCAAGCGGCGTCTGTTGAGGATCGCCGTAGGCCATGACGGTCGCGAAACCGGTCGGCGAAGTGCTCTTGAAGCCGTATGAATACGAATATGCACCCGGCTGATCGGCATTGGCGCGGTCGTGTTCATCGCCCATGTTGTGGCCGAGCTCGTGCGCAAAGCTGGTATCCAGGCAGTAATAAGTCCCATCTTGGCCATCACCGACGACCGAATAGCCGTAGATGTAGTCCTGGCTGGGGACAATGGGTTGCAAATTGCCGCCGATGATCCATGACAATCCGCAGCCGCCGTTGGTCGCGTTGTCGTATTTGCGCAACAGGCTGACCAGGTCCGCGCCGTATTGGGCGCGCAGGGAATGGATCTGACTGAGCGAGGGAGGAATGGTCACCGGATTACCGTTGCTGTCGTAGCCGGTGATATCGTCCAGTGCGCTGTCGTTGGAGGTGTTGTCGGGGTAATTCACCTCGACGGTATTCACCAGACGGATCCTTTGATTGATCTGGCTGTCGGAATAGGCCTGGTTGGCGATCGCCACCAGATTGTCGATGCGCGCCAACGCGGCCGACGTGCTGCCGTATTCGCTGACGATACCCGGCGTGTAGGCGACCATCACGTCGATCACTATTGCGGCATTGGTGGATGCGGCTCCCGTCGTCTTCTGCGTCTGCGCGCCGGCGGCCGCGGGCTTCGCACCACCTGTGGTCGTGCGGCGCGGCAGGGTGCGAGCGTCTGTGGTCGCGCGCATCGCGACCGCCGTCGTGGAGCGGCTGATCGCGGCGCCCGAAGTCCGCACCAGCGAAACCACGCCGTGTTCCGTTTCCAAGCGCAGCGGATAGTCATTCGCCTGCGGGATCCGGCCGAACACGGCATCCTTGCCGAAGGTGATTACCACCGATTGTTCGCCATGTGCGGTGGCAACCTTGCCGATCCACGTCCATGAACCATCGGGATGCAGGATATGGCTGGAATATCGCGCGTACTCGCGTCCGCCCACGCCATTGGGCAACCACATGCCGCCCTTGAAAATCGCCTGCATCGCACGGTCTTCGTCCACTTTCACGCGCCACGCCTGCTGCATGCCGCCGCCTAGAACGCGAGGCGTGCCCTGGAGGGTGAAAGGCGCCGGAGCATCGGTGCCGGAAACAGCGGGCGTCGCGGCGGGAACGGAAGCGGAGAGCATCAGGCCCGCCAGCAGGAGCAAGGTGGCGGAAAGGATTCGCTGCAACATGTGCGGACTACCGGAACAAACGACGGGTCGCCTTTATAACATTGTCACGCCACGGGCGCGTGACTAGGTTCACGATCCGACATCGTCCACGGCGCGTGGATTCATTCGGCTACAATCCGCGCAGTTTATGGCTTCCTCTCCCACAACCGCAGACACTCCGCTCTGGCGCCCGGGTCCCGAGCGCATCGAGCGCGCCAACATGAGCCGTTTCACGCGCTTCGTGGCCGAGCAAACCGGCAACGAAGATATCCGGCGCTACGCACCGCTGTACGAATTTTCGATCCGTCATCCGGAAAAATTCTGGCCGCTGGTGTGGGAGTTCTGCGGCATCCGCGCCAGCGGCGAGCACGAGCCAGTGCTGGCCGACGGCGACCGCATGCCGGGCGCGCGCTGGTTCCCCAATGTGCGGCTGAACTTCGCGCAGAATCTGTTGCGCTTCAGCGACGAGCGTCCCGCGTTGATCTTCCGCAACGAATGGGGACACGCACGCGAATTGAGCTATGCGCAATTGCACACGGAAGTCGCGCGCCTTGCGCAAGCGTTGAATACCGCAGGCGTGACCGTGGGCGATCGCGTCGCGGGCTTTCTGCCGAACATTGCGGAAACCGTGATCGCCATGTTGGCAACGACTTCGCTGGGTGCGATCTGGTCTTCGTGTTCGCCCGACTTCGGTGTCAATGGCGTGGTGGACCGTTTCGGTCAGATCGAACCGAAGGTGCTCGTCGCAGCGGACGCGTATCCCTACAACGGCAAGCGGCACGATTGTCTCGGCAAATTGCGCGAGGTGCTGGCGGCGATTCCCTCGATCGAATGCTGCATCGTGATTCCCTATTCCGGCGAACCGTTGCAACTGGATGGCTTGCGCAACGCGGTGGCCTGGAACGAACTCGAAGATTCCGATCAGCCGCTGGAATTCGTGCCGACACCGTTCGAACACCCGCTTTACATCATGTATTCCTCCGGCACCACCGGCGCGCCGAAGTGCATCGTGCACGGCGCGGGCGGCACGCTGCTGCAGCACCTGAAGGAACTGGTGCTGCACACTGACGTGAAGCGCGAGGATCGCATCTTCTATTACACGACCTGCGGCTGGATGATGTGGAACTGGCTGGTGTCCTCGCTCGCGGTGGGCGCGGCCGTCGTGTTGTACGACGGTTCGCCCACGTGGCCGGACGGCAACGCGCTATGGAACCTCGCCGACGAAATCGGCATCAGCGTCTTCGGCACTTCGGCCAAGTGGATCGATGCAGCGGCCAAAATGGGCGTGAAGCCGCGCGAGACGCACAAGCTCGCTGCGTTGAAGACGATCCTCTCCACCGGCTCCCCGCTGTCGCCGGAGAGCTTCGACTACGTGTACCGCGACGTGAAGGAACGCGTTCTGCTCTCGTCCATCTCCGGCGGCACCGACATCATTTCCTGCTTCGCCCTGGGCAACCCGCTGATGCCGGTTTGGCGCGGCGAATTGCAGTGTCGCGGGCTGGGCATGAAAGTGGAAATCCTGGACGAGAACGGCAACGCGGTGCGCGGACAACCCGGCGAACTGGCCTGCACCGCGCCGTTTCCATCGATGCCGGTGGCGTTCTGGAACGACCCCGGCGGCGAGAAATATCGCGCCGCGTATTTCTCGAAGGTGCCGGGCGTGTGGTGCCACGGCGACCGCGCAGAACTCACCGCACACGACGGCATCATCATCTACGGCCGCTCGGATGCCACGCTCAATCCCGGCGGCGTGCGCATCGGCACCGCTGAAATCTATCGGCAAGTCGAACAATTGCCCGAGGTGCTGGAATCCGTAGCGGTCGGCCAGCGCTGGCAGGGCGACGAGCGCATAGTGCTGTTCGTGCGTCTGCGCGAAGGCCTGCAAATGGACGACGCGCTGCGCGAAAAGATCAAGCACCAGATCCGCGCCAACACCACACCGCGCCACGTGCCCTCGGTAATCGCGCACGTGTCGGACATCCCGCGCACCATCTCCGGCAAGATCTCCGAACTCGCGGTGCGTGCGGTGATCCACGGCGAGGAAGTCAAGAACACCGACGCGTTGGCGAATCCGCAGGCGCTGGAGTTGTTCAGGACGATGCGCGGCGAATTGGGGAACGCAGCACATGCAGAGGCGGCCAAATGATCGCAGTCCGCGGACCTTCTCGATGAAGTTGATCATCCAGATTCCGTGTCTGAACGAATCGGAGACATTGGCCATCGCGCTGGCGACCTTGCCGCGTGAGGTGCAAGGATTCGATGAAGTTGAGTGGCTGGTGGTCGATGACGGTTCGACCGACGGTACCGCTGAGCTCGCCCGCAAACTCGGCGTCGATCATGTCGTCCGGCATCCCGTCAATCGAGGGCTGGCGGCGGCCTTCATGACCGGGATCGACACCGCGCTGCGGCAGGGCGCGGACGTAATCGTCAACACCGATGCCGACAATCAATACGAAGCCGCGGACATTCCCAAGCTCGTCCAGCCAATCCTCGAGCATCGTGCCGACATGGTGATCGGCGCGCGGCCGATCGCGCAGACCGAACACTTCAGCTGGATCAAAAAGCAACTGCAGCATTTCGGGAGCTGGGCGGTACGCATCGCAAGCAAGACAAATGTCGCCGACGCGCCCAGCGGCTTCCGCGCGATGACACGCGAGGCGGCGATGCGGCTCAATGTCTTCAACGCCTACACCTACACGCTGGAAACAATCATCCAGGCGGGCTTGAGCAACCTCGTCGTCCTCTCCGTACCGATTCGCACCAATCCGGATTTGCGGCCATCGCGCCTGGTGCGCAGCATGCCGAATTACGTCCGGCGCTCACTGATCACGATCCTGCGCGTGTTCGTGATTTACCGACCACTGAGGCTGTTCTTCTTGAGCGGCAGCATCCTGGCCTTGTTCGGCTTGGCCCTGGGTGCGCGCTTCCTCGTTTACTACTTCGGCGGGGAGGGTGGCGAAGGCCACGTGCAATCGCTGATCTTGGCGGCGCTGTCCCTGACGTTGGCCGGATTGTCATTCATGATCGGCTTGCTCGCGGATCTGATCGCCACCAACAGGAAACTGCTTGAGCAGGTCGAATTCCGCTTGCAACACGTCGAGCACGGCCTGATCAGGCATGAGAACGAGCCTTCATTGTCCGAGCGCCGGACGATCCCCGCATTCGCACCGCAGGCGACCCAAATTTCCAGTGGCGGGGATCAGGTTCAACGGCAGAAGATGTAGCCATGCCGAAGAATACGAGCATCTGTTGTCAAATCACGCCGAGAGTGCCCGCAAGTTCCAACGACGCCTGCTTCCAGTCTCGAAACCGGATGGACGGCTGACCGCGAACGGATCTCGCGTCGATGGTGGCGGCGACTGCATCCGCCAGTGCGGTCGCATCGCCGACTGGAAAATACGTCGCGCCATTTCCGGCGATTTCACGGAACACGGATATGTCGCTCAACAGAAGTGGGATGCCGAGGCTGCCAGCCTCCACCAAGGGCAACCCGAAACCTTCCGCGATGGAAGCCTGGATCAATGCGGCAGCTCCTTCGAGCAAATGGCGCACGTCAGCATCGCTGCTATCCCGAACCCAGAAGAGCCTGCGGCCAAGCTCGGGATGCCGATCGATACGCTCCACCAGCGCATCCACGTTCCACCCCCGCTTGCCGATGATCACCAGCGCAACATCCGCGCCCCGCGACCACAATGATTCGAATGCATCGACTATCGTTCCACAATCCTTGCGCGGCTCGAGCGTTCCCAGTACGGCGAAATAAGGGCGCGCGCCGACGGTGGCACGCAATGCCTGCCCTTTTTCGGTGGGACCGTTCTCCACGACATCCAGATCACAGCCGAGATGGACGCTTCGAGTCCAAGGACGCCGAGTGCCCCGCTCACGCACTTCGTCTATGAATGACTCCAGATCGGCTCTCGTGGCCTCCGAGATGCATACGAAGCCGTCGGCTGCAAGAAGTGCATGGGTCAGCCATGCATTGAACGCGGGCGGCATCCCCGGATCGCAGGTCTGAGGAAACCGGATCGGAATCAGGTCGTAGACCATCCAGACCACCTCGCCTCCGGCGACGTGGACACTGGCATGAAAATCATCGAAACGTTCGGGCGACCACCACGACGAGTCCAGCATCAAAACCAAATCCGAGGGCTGTGCCTGCACCCGTTCATCCTGTCCGGCGCAATTTACTCCCAAGCGGCTTCGAGCATATTCACGGGCGTAGCGGATACCGTCGTTGTCCCAGCGCAGCGGTTCCACCTCGAACCGGCCGCTGCACTCGGCGAGGGCAGCAAGCCCGGCGAAGAAGTTTCGCGTCACGCGTTGAATGCCGGTCTTCGCATCCAGCCGCACGATTTCGGTAATGTCCACCAATACCCGACGGCTGCCCCTCCGGGCAATGGCACGCAACCCGTTTTCGAGTGCGCGCTCACCGTGTTCGCCGGTCTCGATCCAGGCATCCGCCATCAAGGCGACGTCTGCTCTGCCGGGCCACGTCAGCCCCTCGGGCAAACCATCGGGCTTTCCACGCGCAGCCAGCGCGCGCAATGATTCCAAAGCCTGTCGCGCAGTACGTTCCCAAGTGAACCTGAGCGCATGTTCGCGCGCGCCGCGACGGATCTCCTGACGGAATTCCTCATCCGCGAGCATCCTGGTCAACAGCGCCACACCTTCGTCGCGCGAATCGGGATCGAACAGGATCCGGGGGTCGTGTGCCACCTCCGGAAGCGAGCCCGCCCTGGAGGAAAGGACGGGTGCATTGAAAGCCATCGCCTCCAGCACAGGCAATCCGAAACCTTCATAGTGAGAGGGGAAGTAAAACACCCGGCATTCGCCATAAAGTAGTGCAAGTGTTGCGTCGTCCACTCTCCCCAGCAGCCGGACTTGGCTACCGAGAGCCGCGTATTCGGTTTCCAGAGCCCATCGAACATCATCGCCGGGCTGCGTCAGCACCAGTTGGTACGCATCACGCAATGGCACCGGCAGATCGGCGAAAGCGCGCAGTGCGCCCAGCGTATTTTTTCTCCAATCGCCGTTGCCGACCATCAGCACAAACGGTTTCCGGACACCAAGGTCGAGCAACCGTTGCTGACGCGTAGCATCGTCATACGGGCAAACAAGCGTTTCGTCGAAACCGGCGCCGACTACCGAGATGCGATCCTCGGCCACTCCCAGATGACCGATCAGATCCCGTTTCGTGGCCTCGGATATCGAAAGGATCAGGTCGAAGCGCCGGAGGTCATTCAGGCGTGCTCGATACCAATCGGTGAAAACTGCTCCTTCCGGCAAATAGCGCTCCGGAAATAGCAATGGTATGAGGTCGTAGCCGATTACCGCCGCCGGCAGATGCCGGAGTACCGACCAGTCGGGTTCCGTGCTGAAACGCGTGCCGTATTCGAAGAGACTGCAGATCAGCAATACATCGGGGCCCAGCGACGAATAAAAACGGGATCGCAGTTGTCCTGCCAAGCGCCGCGTGGCCGGTGAGGAATCGGTGTGGTGTGTGGTGGGATACCCGTATCCCACCACGCGCGCGCGCACCTTCCTGCGATGCAATTCGTTGCGCACGTCGCGCGCGCGATCGGCATCGGCCATGTCGACGGCGACGATCAATTCGTCCTGGTCACCCAGCTGCAAGGCGATCGCGTGAACCAGGCTCATCGCATAACGGCCGATGCCCCGGTCACGCGAATCCGTCTGGCAAGCCTGGAGATCGACCACCAACCGCACTAGCGCCTCCTCGATCGCGCCTTGACGAGCACGAGCGTCCGGCCGGCGACACACGGCTGGTCGCTCGCTACGGTGAATACACTGCCCGACAGACGATCATTGTAGTGCAGATCAATGCAGTCGTAAGCGGATGCGCAGGATCGCGCGGCGGCAGCGGAGGCTCGATCGCGATCAACTTGACACAGGCTTGCGTGCAATCACTGCATAGTCCGGAGCCGCGGTAAACCACCTGATCATCTGGTTGATCTGGGGGGCGCCCGGCACATTTTCGGAAACGGGCAGCAGATCGGGCTGCCCGCGATGCTCGGACAATCTCTCGATCGTCGCCCGCTCGAAACCACGCGCCTGCACGGTCCATTGGAGCAGCAACGGCGGAATC
>DATFCO010000076.1:0-9292 GCA_035253005.1 Rhodanobacteraceae bacterium | reverse complement strand
CGCGCCGATGCGTGGCTGTACGCCGCGCTGCTGCTGATCGGCGCGGCTTGCATCGCATTGCTGTCGGCGCGCTTCGATTTCGTTGCCGACTGGAGCAAGGGCGCGCGCGAAAGCATTTCGCCGCAGGCGCAGGCGATCCTGAAACAACTGCCGGGCGAAGTGGACGTGGTGAGTTACGCCCGTCCCGGGGACTTGCGCGAGCTGACCCGCACTTTCATCGAAGGTTGGCAGCGTTTCAAACCGGATCTGAAGCTGATCTTCGTCGATCCGGATGCCGATCCCGCCGCGATGCGCGAAGCCGGCGTCCGCGTCGATGGCGAAATCGTGCTGAAGTGGCACGGCCGCGAACAGCACGTGATCCAACTGAACGAGCGCGATTTCGGCAATGCGCTGGCGCGATTGACGCGGGGGCGCGATCGGCTGGTCGCGTTCGTCGCGGGCGATGGCGAGCGATCGCCCGACGGCAAGGCCAACGCGGATGTCAGCCTGTTCGCCCAACAGTTGAAACAACAAGGCATCCGCGCACTGTCTTTGAACCTGGCGCAGAACGCGGTGGTGCCCGGCAATACCGATCTGGTGGTGCTGGCCAGCCCGCAGGCGGAACTGTCGCCGCAATCGGTGAAGACGCTTACCGACTGGATTGCGCGCGGCGGAAATTTCCTGTGGTTGATCGAACCGGGCGACGACGACCTCGGTCTGTCACCGCTCGGTCAGGCACTAGGCGTGCGCGTGTTGCCCGGCGTGCTGGTGGACGGCGCCGGCGCCAAGCTCGGCATCGGCGATCCGCGCATGGTGGTCGCCAACGACTATCCGCCGCAGGCGATCACGCGCGGCTTCCAGGTCAACACTCTGTTCCCGCAAGTCGCTGCGCTGGCCGCGGCCAGCGGCGCGCAATGGTCGATCCATCCGATCTTGAGCAGCAGCGCGCAGAGCTGGAACCAGATCGCGCCGATCGATCCGACGCAGCCTTCGACGATCAAGTACGACGCCAGTTCAGGTGAACTGCGCGGGCCGCTGGATTTCGGTTTCGCTCTTTCGCGCCTGTCGCCTTCGCCCGACAAGAGCGAGCAGCGCGCGGTTGTGATCGGCGACGGCGATTTTCTGTCCAACACGTATTTGAACAACGGCGGCAATCGCGCCTTCGGACAGCGCGTATTCGATTGGCTGCTGGGTGACGACGCGCTGGTTTCCTTGCCACCGCGCGGCGCACCCGATCGCGTGATCCACCTGACGCAGACCGATCTCGCGCTGGTGACTTGGGGATGGCTGATCGCCGTGCCGTTGTTGCTGCTGGTGATCGGCATCGTGATCGGCGTGCGGCGGCGCAGGCGTTGATGAAGCGCGCGTTGCGCAATCGGCTGTTGTTGCTGTGTGCGGTGATCGCGCTGGTGGCGCTGGTGTTGTGGTTCGGCTGGCGCGATCAGCAGCGCACGCCGCTGGCGTTGACCGACCTCGATCCTGATTCGATCACGCGCATCGAGCTGACCATCGCGCAAGGCGCGCCGCAGGTGTTCGAAAAACGCGACGGCCATTGGTGGCGCACCGCACCGACCAAAATGCGCGGTAACAACGAGCGCGTGCAGCGGCTGGCGAACCTCGCCGCGACACCGGTGGCGCGCTGGGTGGACGCGCATGAATTCGATCCGGCGAAGGTCGGTTTGGCTTCGCCGTCTGCCACATTGGTGTTGGATGGCGTGAGCTTGCGATACGGTGCGCTGAGCGCGCTGGATGAATTGCGCTACGTGCAGATCAATGGGCGCGTGGCACTTGTGTCGCGGCAGTACAGCCCCGAGATCACGCTGGCGATGCAACCGGCCGGTCACTGATGCCCGAGTTACCCGAAGTCGAAACCACGCGCCGGGGCATCGCGCCACACGTCGAAGGGCGTGTGGTCGAGCGCGTGATCCTGCGCCGCAACGATTTGCGCTGGCCGATTCCGCGCGCGATCCGCAACAAGTTGCCGGGTCAGCGCGTCGAGACGGTTACGCGCCGCGCCAAATATCTGCTGCTGCATACGCAAGCCGGAGCGGCGCTGCTGCATCTGGGCATGTCGGGTTCGTTGCGCATCGTCGATGCGAATGCGAAAGCGCGTACGCACGATCACTACGATCTGGTGCTGGATTCGGGCAAGGCGCTGCGCTTCAACGATCCGCGCCGCTTTGGTTCGCTGCTCTGGCAAAAGCCGGACGAAATACATCCGCTGCTGCGTGATCTCGGCCCCGAACCGCTGTCGGCCGAATTCGACGGCGACTGGCTGTGGGCGCGCTCGCGTGGACGCCAAGCGCCGGTGAAAAGCTTCCTGATGGATCAGAGCAATGTCGTCGGCGTCGGCAATATCTATTCGAGCGAGGCGTTGTTCGCCGCCGGCATCCACCCGAAGCGCGCCGCGGGTTCGATATCTCGCACGCGTTACGCCAAACTCGCGGATGAAATCCGCCGCGTGCTGCTGTACGCGATCACCCGCGGCGGTACCACCCTGCGCGATTTCCTCGCCCCCGACGGCGCACCCGGTTACTTCGAGCAGGAATTGTTCGTTTACGGCCGCGCGGGGGAACCGTGCAAGGTATGCGGCACTCGGATTCGCTCGGCGGTGATCGGGCAGCGGATGACGTATTGGTGTCCGAAATGTCAGCGTTAATCCGCTGACGATAGGCACGCCTCATGCCAAATGCCAGGAATACCGCGCAATTCGTAGAGCACGTCACCGCCGTGATAGAAGCCGACTTTCTGAACTGTTGCGATCCTGTCGGCGAAAGACAATTGATCAGAGATCAATTTATGGTGGTAATTCCAATCGCGCCAAAAGCTTCTAGCTCGGCAAGACTCGCTATCTTTACCGACGTACCTGCAGGAAATTTTTATAGGACGGCATCGGAGTCTACCCGGGCCACACGAATTCCACGTGCCGGTTGTTGAACTGCGGATCCTCCAACGATCCGGCGAGATGCGCGGTCATGCCCGTAGGCACGCCGTCGATTTCCAGCGCGGTGCCGTCCACGAAACGCATGCCTTGCGCCTGCAGTTCTACCAGGCGCATCGCCAAAGCGCCGGCGCGTTCCACTTCGGCTTGCGGCACGCCGCGGATGCTGATGTCCGGGCGCGCGAACTTGCGCATGCCCCGCGTTCGCACCCAGGCGCCGTCGTCTTCGTCATGCGCAAGGATCAGCACATGCTCGCGCGGGGACGCGCCGCCATCCGCGTAACGTTCGCGCCATGCATTGGCCGAAAACAATGCCAAGGTCTGCGGATCGACCACTACCGTTCCGCCAACATCGAGGAGCGCGCCGACTACGCCCAAAGTATCGCGCAAGTATTCGAGCGATTCCGAATCGTCGATCTCGCCGCGCAGCATAATGCACTCGCTCGCCGCGCGCGCGGCCTTGAAGGTTTCCGGATCGTCGTCGCGCAACAGTTCGCCCAGCGCGCCGCGCAGCGGATGCCCTTCCCAGTGCGCCAGCGTGTTCTTGTCGAAGCGATGCATCGTGATACCCGCCGGCAGGCCGGCGCTGCCGTGGCGTCCGATATCCAGCTTCAGTTCCTGAGGAAATTCGCCGAACACGAAATACAACAGCATCGCGCGCGCATCCGAGCGCCAGAAATACGGTCGCGTCCACGGCGCGGCTTCGTTCATCGTGTTTTCTCCCAAGGCCTGTTAACACCATTCCACGTGAGCTGCGTTGCTTCCGCAGCGGTTGCCAGACAAGGTTGCGCGCCGCAGCGCCATAGCCATTCTATGGTCAAGGCGCGCGCCGCAGTATGGCGGCCGCTGCGGAGCAACCCGAAGGGCCGTGGCCCTTTGCCCGCATGGCTGCGTCATCGCTCGTCGAAGTATCGACATACGTCTTCCTCGCTCTTCCTTGCCCTGCAGACAAAGGGCCGACGGCGCGGCCACGCGGAATGGTGCTAACAGGCCTAGTCGCGCAGCGGCAGCGCGGGTTGTTGCACGTCGATACCGCCTTCGCCCGCCATCACGCGCTTGAACTCGGCACGGCTGACCGAGACATAGCGCTCGTTGCCGCCGATCTCGACCTGCGGCCCGGATTTCAACGCGCGGCCGCGCTCGTCCACGCGCACCACCATCGTCGCCTTCTTGCCGGTGTGGCAGATGGTTTTGATCTCGATGAGTTCGTCGGCCCAGGCCAGCAGCCACTGGCTGCCTTCGAATAATTCGCCGCGGAAATCCGTGCGCAGTCCGTACGTGAGCACGGGAATGTGCAGCGCATCGACGACGTCGGTCAGTTGCCAAACTTGCGGCTTGTCGAGGAACTGCGCCTCGTCCACTAGCACGCAATGCAACGCGCCGTGCACTGCGATGTCGGCATCGACCAGAGCGCGCAGGTCGTCGCCGCGATGAAAACTCACTGCTTGCGCGGCGAGTCCGATGCGGGAGGAAATTGTCGTGTTTGCATCGCGCGTATCCACCGAAGGCTTCAGGATCAGCGTGCGCATGCCGCGCTCGCGATAGTTGTACGCGCTCTGCAAGAGCGTGGTGGTCTTGCCGGCATTCATCGCCGAGAAGTAGAAGTAGAGTTTGGCCACGGATTCGGGATTGGGGTCGGGCAGCGGGGGCGTGCTTGCGAAAACTCGCCGCAAGAATGCTGGTCAACGAAGCGCGCGCCACCGACAATGCATTCTTGCACGAACTTCCATCAGCGCGCCCCCTCTACCCGTCCCCAGTCCCCGATGTTGAATCCTCCCCAACGCGCCGCGGTCGAATACTGCGACGGCCCGCTGCTGGTGCTGGCCGGCGCCGGCTCCGGCAAAACCCGTGTGATCGCCGAGAAAATCACGCATCTGATCGCGCGCGGCATCGCACCCGCGCACAAGATCGCCGCGATCACGTTCACCAACAAGGCCGCGCGCGAGATGCGCGAGCGCGTGGCCAAGCGGATAAAGTCGGAAGATGCCGAGAACTTGAGCGTTTGCACTTTCCACGCGTTGGGTTTGAAATTCCTGCAGATCGAACACGCGCGCGTAGGATTGCGGCGCGGCTTCTCGGTGCTGGATGCTGACGACAGCGCGCAATTGATCAAGGAACTCGCGGGCGCTTCGGTCAAACCGGAACAGTTATTCCTGCTGCGCAATCTGATCTCGCGCGCCAAGAACGATGGATTGACGCCGGATCAAGCGTTGGAACATGCACGCGCGCCGCGCGAATTGCAAGCCGCGCAAATCTACGCGGCCTATCAGCAGCGGCTCGCCGCGTTCAACGCGGTGGATTTCGACGATCTGATCCGTTTGCCGCTCGACCTGCTGGAACGCGATGCCGAAGCGCGCACCGCCTGGCGCGAACACATCCGTTATCTCTTGGTGGACGAATGTCAGGACACCAACGTCGCGCAATACGCGCTGCTGAAATTGCTGGCCGGCGAGCGCGGCGCATTCACCTGTGTGGGTGACGACGATCAATCAATCTATGCCTGGCGCGGCGCCGATCCCGGCAATCTCGACAAGCTGGCGCACGATTATCCGAACCTGCGCGTTATCAAGCTGGAGCAGAACTACCGTTGCGGCCAGCGCATCCTGCGCTCGGCCAATGCGCTGATCGCCCACAACCCGCACGCGTACGTCAAGAAACTCTGGAGCGCGCACGGCGAGGGCGAACGCATCCGCGTGTTCGAATGTCGCGACGCCGAGCACGAAGCCGAACGTGTCGCCGCCAATCTGATCCACCTGCGCGAGAAACATGCGCTCGCCTGGTCGGAGTGCGCCGTGCTTTATCGCGGCAATCACCAGTCGCGGGCGCTGGAAAAGGCGCTGCGCCTGAACCGCGTTCCCTATCATCTGACCGGCGCGTTGAGTTTTGTCGACCGACACGAAGTGAAGGACGTGCTGGCGTATCTGCGCCTGCTCGCCAATCCGGACGACGACGCGGCATTCCTGCGCGTGGTCAACGTGCCGCGCCGCGAGATCGGCGCCACCACGCTGGAGAAATTGGGAACGCTCGCGCAGTCGAAACACCTTTCGCTGCTGCGCGCCGCGCGCAACGATTCGGTGCTGAAACAATTGCCTGCGCGTGCGGCTTCATCGTTGGCTGGCTTCATCGCGTTGCTGGATGATTTGGCCGCGCATGCGAAGCACGCATCGGCGGCGGAACTGGTCGAGGAACTCCTGCGCCGAAGCGGCTACGCGCAACACATCGCGGCTTCATCGCTCGATTCGGCGCTCAATGAACGGCGCATCGGCAATATCCGGGAACTGATCGAATGGTTTCGCGCAATGCAAGGTTCGCGAGTACGCGCCGGCGATCTCACCGCACAGCTCGCGTTGTTGACGCACGCCGACCGCGACGACGGTGGCGATGCGGTGCGGCTGATGACCTTGCACGCGGCGAAAGGCCTGGAGTTCCGTTGCGTACACATCGTGGGTCTGGAAGACGGCACCCTGCCCCACGAAGGCGCGCTGGACGAAGGCCGGCTCGACGAGGAACGCCGTCTGCTCTACGTCGGCATTACCCGCGCGAAGGAACTGCTGGTGCTGAGCCATAGCGCACAAGCGCGCCGCTATGGACAAGTGTTCGAGCAGAAACCCAGCCGTTTCCTTGATGAATTACCAGCATCCGATCTGCATCGCGAAGGCACCGATCCGGAAGCCGACGCGCAGGCACGACGCGAAATCGCCGCGGCGCATCTGCAAAAGTTGACGGCGCTGTTGGGCTGACTGCTGTAATCTCTTCGCGGCTGCTCTTCGTACGAATTGGGAGAGGATTCCTATGGCACCGCTGACGCATCGGAGAAAAATTGCGCTAGGTGGCGGCATCTGCGCATTGGTCGTCGCCGCGACATCGGTGGCCCAGCAGTCAGTATGGGCAAATCAAAACGACAAGACAGCGCAATCGCTGATATCGCTGGAGCGGCAGTGGGCAGAACAAGAATGCACGAATAAAATCGTCATATACAAAATACTGGCTGACGATTTCGAAGGAACCGCGCCTTCGGGGAAAAGATACAAGAAGCCGCCGCCTTACACGGGAGGACCGCTCCCGAAACCTCAGGCGCGCAACTGCCGTCTTGATGATGCGGCTGTTCATTTCTATGGCGATTCCATTGCCGTCTTGTACGGGAGTGAGAGCCTCGAAAGGCCGGGCAAGAACGGCTACGAGAAGCACTGCCTGACTTGGACGGACACTTGGCTCAAACGCCATGATGAGTGGCAGATAGTCGCAGCTCAAGATATGAAATCGGAATGCAGATAAATGTCGAGAGCAAAGCTCGGTATCAAATCAGTTCTGCGACTTCCAACTCGTTTTTCAAATACGCGTAGTAAATCGGCGCGGCGACGACGCCCGGCAACCCGAACGCGGCTTCCATCACCAGCATCGCCAGCAGGATTTCCCAAGCGCGGGCGCGGATCTGGCCGCCGACGATTTTCGCATTGAGGAAATATTCGAACTTGTGGATCAGCACCAGGAAGATCAGCGAGCCGAGTGCGACCCACAGCGATACCGACAGCGAGACGATCACGATCAGCGTGTTGGAAATCAGATTGCCGACCACCGGCAGCAGGCCTACGACGAACGTGATCGCCACCAGCGTTTTCGCCAGCGGCAGGTGCACGCCGAGCAACGGCAGCACCACCAGCAGGAAGATCGCGGTGAAGATCGTGTTGATCGCGGCGATCTTCACTTGCGCGAAGACGATGTTGCGGAACGCCAGCGCCAGACGCGCGCAACGCGCGGAGAGATCGCGGCGCAGCGGGCCATGGCGTGGCGAGGGCCGTTCGTGCGCCAGCGCGATCAGCGCGCCGAGAATCAGGCCGACCAGGATGCGGCCGAACACGTGTAGCGTTTCCTTGCCGGCAAGCTGCAATTGCGCGGAATGTTCGCGCGCGAGATTGGTTGCGCTGGCGCGGATGCCTTCGGTGCTTTCCGGCAGGTGCGAGCTGATCCACTGCGGCAGTTGCGCGCGCGCCTTGTCGATCAGCGGCATCATGCGATCGAAGACGGTACCCGGATCGCCGATCTCGCTGCGGAAGAATGCGATCGCGCCGAAGATCAGCAGCGCCACCAGCCCGACGATCACGGCGGCCAGCACGCCGACCAGGATCTGCCGCGCCAGCGCGCCGGAGATGCGGCCTTCCAGCAGCGGCACCAATGCATCCACCAACGCATACACGATCAAACCCGCGATCAGCGCCGGCAGCAGGTGCAGGAACATCACCAATAACAGCGCGGCGGTGGCGGCGGCGTAGCTGACGGCGGGCGTCCAGCGGGCGGTGTTGGCGTCCATGAACGTTGCGGAGGTGATCGGGAGCGCAGTGTGGCAGCGCGACCAGCCTGCGCCAAGTAAACTTGTCCGCCGGCCATTCGGGAACTCTCATGCACAAGCGCTTTTTCCTCGGTTGCGCCGCTGCGTTGTGCCTCGCCGGTTGCGCCGCGCAGATGCCGAAATCGCCGCCCGCAGTGGCCGCGCCGCAACTTGCGTCCGACGACAGCCTGTACGCGACGCTGTGGCAGCAAAGCGCGATCGAGCACGATCTGGTTTATCTGGAGGTCTACCGCGACGCGCAATCGAAGCTGTCGCGCGCGTTGCACGATCCGCATTGGGATGCGTTGCCGAAAAACGAACGCGCCGCGGTGCGGCACGGCTCGCTGCGCGGACTGAAACCCGCAGTGGTACTGGACATCGACGAGACCGTACTGGACAACTCGCCGCAGCAGGCGCGGCAGATCAGGAGCGGCAGGCAGGGATTCGACAACGACGCATTCAACGCGTGGATCCGCGAAGCCGATGCCAAGCCGCTGCCGGGCGCGCTGGAATTCACGCGCTACGCCGCCGCGCACGGCGTGCGGGTGATCTTCATCAGCAATCGTCCGCGCGATTTGACCGATGCCACGATCGAAAATCTGAAACGCGACGGTTTTCCGGTCACGGGCGAGGGCGATGTCTTGAATCTCGGCACGCCCACGCCGGGTTGCGAGGCGAAGGGCAGCAACAAGGGTTGCCGGCGCGAACTCGTCGCGCGCAAGTATCGCGTGCTGATGGAATTCGGCGACCAGCTCGGCGATTTTCTGGATATCGAAGAAAACACGCCGCCGGCCCGCGAACGCGCAATCGCTCCCTATCGAAACTGGATCGGCGAGCGCTGGTTCGCGCTGCCCAATCCGGTTTACGGCTCGTGGTTGAACGCGGTGGACGACGGTGCGAAAACGCCGGACGGCAAACGAGCGGCAGAACACGCGGCGCTGAGAACCCAATGACCGCGCCGCGCGAAAACATTCCCGCGCGCGAGCGGCTGATCTTCGCGCTGGACGTGCCGGATCGCGCGCAAGCGGTGCAATGGATGGATCGGC
>DATFCO010000075.1:0-4968 GCA_035253005.1 Rhodanobacteraceae bacterium | reverse complement strand
ACTGTTGCTAGGCTCGCGCGTCCAGCGCTCGCCGAGCAATCCAGCCCTCGGCATCCTGCCCCGTGCGTTCGCCGGCGCAACCGATGCCATTCAAGGCATCGGCTCAGCGCGCTGGCTCACCCGCAAGCGGGAGAGGGGATTCAAAGCCAGCTTCCGTACCTGCGCATGTCGATCCGCTTCACTACCTGCGCCAACACCCAATAGCACACCAGCGTGCCGGCCAACCAGGCGAAGTACAGGGGCGGTGGCGTGCTCATGCCGAGCTTGACGCCCAGTGCGGTGAACGGGATCAGCACGCCCACGGCCATGATCGCCAGCGTCATCGCGACCACCGGTGCCGCTGCGATGCTCTGCACGAATGGAATCCTGCGCGTGCGGATCAGATGCACGATCAGCGTCTGCGAGAGCAGGCCCTCGATGAACCAGCCGGTCTGGAACAGCGACTGGTGCGCGGGCGAGTTGGCCTTGAATATCCACCACATCAGCGCGAAGGTGGTGAGGTCGAAGATCGAACTCACCGGCCCGATCCGCACCATGAAGCGGCCGATGTCGCCGGCATCCCACTTGCGCGGCCTACGCAGGTACTCCTCGTCCATTCGGTCGAACGGGATGGACAGCTGCGAGATGTCGTAGAGCAGGTTCTGCACCAGGATCTGCAACGGCAGCATCGGCAGGAACGGCAGGAACGCGCTCGCGATCAGTACGCTGAACACATTGCCGAAGTTGGAGCTGGCCGTCATCTTGATGTACTTCATGATGTTGCCGAAGGTGATGCGGCCTTCCAGCACGCCTTCCTCCAGCACCATCAGGTTCTTTTCCAGCAGGATGATGTCGGCCGACTCTTTGGCGATGTCGGTGGCGGTATCGACCGAGATGCCGACGTCGGCCTCGCGCAGCGCGGGCGCGTCGTTGATGCCGTCACCGAGAAATCCGACCGTGTGGCCCTGCCGCTGCAGCGCTTTCACCACGCGCGCCTTCTGCAGCGGCGACATCTTGGCGAAGATGGTGGTGCGCGCGACGAGTTCGTCGAGCGCTGCGTCGTCCAGCGGTTCGATGTCGCGGCCTTGCACCGAATGCGCGATGTCCAAGCCCACCTCGCGCGCGATCTTGCGCGTCACCGCTTCGTTGTCTCCGGTCAGCACCTTGACGGCCACGCCGTGCTGATGCAGCGCCGCGATCGCGGTGTGCGCGGTGTCTTTCGGCGGATCGAGGAAGGCGAGACAGCCAATCGCGGTGAGTTCGCGCTCGTCTTTGATGCCGTACGGCTGTTCGTGCGCGGGTTGTTTGCGGATCGCCACGATCAGCACGCGCAGGCCATCCTCGTTCAAGCGCCGCGTCATCGCGCGGATTTCCGCGCGGCGTTGATCGGTGAGTGGCGCAACGCTCCCGCCGTCCTGCGCATACGTGCAGATCGAAAGCATTTCCTCGACCGCGCCCTTGCAGATCAGCACGTGTTCGAAGCCGCGCGTCACGATCACCGACATGCGCCGGCGTTGGAAGTCGAATGGGATCTCGTCCACCAGACGCCAGTGCGCGAGCGTGGTTTCCAGATCGCGGTGCGCCAGCACCGCCTTGTCCATCAGGTTTTTCAAGCCGGTCTGGAAATGGCTGTTGAGATAGCCGTATTCCAGCGCGTCCTCCGATTCCTCGCCGTCGAGATCCAGATGGCGCTCCAGCACGATCCGGTCCAGCGTCAGCGTGCCGGTTTTGTCGGTGCACAGCACGTCCATCGCGCCGAAGTTCTGGATCGCGTTGAGCCGCTTTACCACGACCTTGCGCTTGCTCATCGCCAGCGCGCCCTTGCCGAGATTGGCGGTGACGATCAGCGGCAGCATTTCCGGCGTGAGTCCCACTGCGACGGAAAGCGCGAACAGAAACGCTTCCAGCCAGTTGCCCTTGTCGAGTCCGTTGATCAGGAAAACGACCGGCACCATCACCGCCATGAAGCGGATCAGCAGCCAGGACACGCTGTTGACGCCGCGGTCGAAGCTGGTCTGCACGCGCTGGCCGACGATCGTGCGCGCCAGCGAACCGAGATAGCTGCGCGCGCCGGTCGCGACCACCACCGCGGTCGCGCTGCCGCTGATCACGTTGGTGCCCATGTAGCACACGCCCGGCAGATCGAGCGGACTGGCGTTGCCCGGCGGTTCCGTTGCCGCGGGCGCGCTTTTCTCCACCGGCAACGATTCGCCAGTGAGGATGGCCTGGCTGACGAACAGGTCTTTCGCAGAGAGCAGACGCAGATCCGCAGGCACCATGTCGCCCGCGGCCAGATGCACGATGTCGCCGGCGACGAGTTCTGCGACGGGTACTTCGATGCGCTCGCTGTGTCCGTCCGACGCACGCCGCGTCACGGTGGCGGTGTTGCGCACCATCGCCTTCAGTTTTTCGGCGGCCTTGGACGAGCGGTATTCTTGGGTGAAGCTAAGGCCCGCGCTGATCAGCACCATCACCGCGATGATGATCGGCCCGGTGACATCGTCCGAAGTGAGCAACTGCACCACGGCCAGCAGGACCAGCACCACGATGAAGGGATTCCAGAACGCGCGCAGCAATTGCCGCGACCAGTGCGGCGGCTTCTCGTGGCTGACTTCGTTGATGCCGTCGCGGTCCAGCCGCGCCTCGATCTGCTCCTGATCGAGACCCGCATAGCCGGTCTCCAGCGCGATCAACAGTTCTGCGTTGGGGAGCCAGGCTTGTTGCGCAACGAGCGGACGCGCGCTACCCGCGCCGTTCCGGGCGGCGGCAGCTTGTCGCATCTCGTTGAGCGGGGTTTGCAGCATGGCTCGCTTCCGTGGTTCGTGGTCTTGTTTTTCACCACGAAGCGAGCAGATCGGTTCGTGGTCAGCGCGGCAGGGAACGGCGATCGGCCCGACACGGTCGGGATCGCCAGAACGAAAATCGTTTTCGCGAACCTAGATACATCATGTTTGCGCGCGCGGCGCGGGCACGGTCACGTGCCACTCGCGGCGGCGATTGGCGCGGCGGAAGTGCGGCGCGTGGCGGGGCACCAGGCGCATACGAAAAAAATCACGAAGGAGTTTCATGGCCCATCTCCTCGATACGGTGCTCGCGGCACCGCGGAGAGGGCCGGGCTTCCTAGTCGAGGAAAGCTTTGGCTCTGCCGCTGCGGTTGCCGCAGGCGAACGACTGATTGTTGGTGGCCGTGATCCGATGCGAGCGGACTACGGCGCTGCGACTAGGGTGTACGTCCATAACCTTTGCTTGGGTTGAACCGATGCCACAGGCGCGAACGCTTGCGACGCGGGTATTTTCGCCGTGGCGCCGCATCTGCGTCAACCATTCCGTGCGATCTTCCCTGATGGCCGCTTCAGGCCACGTTCCGGGAACTGAGCCTGATCGACTTCGTGAATTCCAAAAGCGCACGTCCATGTGCGCACTCTTCACGAGAGCGGCCGGTTTCACGAAGGTACGCGGTATCATTGCCGCTTTCGTTCAAGCTCCTGTCATGTTCTTCTCAAGACTTCGGCGGTTTGGGCTGCCTGCGTTGTGCGCCGCGTTGCTGGCCGCCTGCAGCCATTCCGCGCCGCCCTGGCAATTGAACGACGTCAGCGGACATTTGCCGGATTTGCAGTTCGATCTGACTTCCGACACCGGCAAGGCGGTGACGGCCGCGGATTTCCGGGGCAAGTATGTGCTGATGTATTTCGGCTACACGCATTGTCCGGATGTCTGCCCGCTCACTCTGGTGCATTTGCATCTGGTGATGCAGAAACTCGGCAAGCAGGCCGACATGGTGCGCATCCTGTTCGTCAGCGTGGATCCGGCGCGCGACACGCCGCAGGTGCTGCACCAGTACGTCACCGCGTTCGATCCGCACATCGTCGGCCTGACCGGCACGCCGCAGCAGATCGCGGCGATGGCGAAACGTTACCGCTCCGCATTCAACATCGATGCGAAGCAGGCCAACGGCGACTACACGGTGAGCCACGGCTCAATCATCTACGTATTCGACCGACACGGACGCGCGCGCCTGATCGGAAATTCCACCGATACGCCGGACGCGATCGCGCACGATTTGCAGTTGTTGATGAGGCAGGATTGAGGTGGAACGAATGATTCGTCTCGCGCTGAAACTCGTGGCGCTCGCCGCGCTCGCGGTTTGCGCCGTCGCGGCGGCAGCTTCTTCACTGAAAGCCGAACACGGCTGGGTTCGCTGGCTGCCGGCGAGTCTTCCCGCCGCAGGCTATGTCGTGATCCGCAACGATGGCGACAAGCCGGTGAAACTCACCGGCGCCGACAGTCCGGACTACGGCATGGCGATGCTGCATCGTTCGATGCAGAAGAACGGCAGCGACAGCATGGAGATGGTGGACGCGATCGGCATTCCCGCGCACGGCAGTGTCGCGCTCGCACCGGGCGGTTATCACCTGATGCTGACCGATGCGAAGCACGCGATCAAACCCGGCGACACGGTGCACGTATCGCTGCATTTCGACGACGGCGAAACGCTTCGGGTCACGTGGCCGGTGCGGCCGGCGAATGCACCGTAGGGCGGACTCCGTCCGGCGCATATTCTGCAGGCGGACAGAGATCGCCCTACGAAGCAGCGGCGTTTCGCTGCTGCATTTTCCGCTGTTCCTTCCATCGCTGCTGAATCGGCAGTCTTCCGCGTGCCGACAGCCGCAACCAGTTGCGGAACGCCAGCAACGCGCCGAACGCGCTCATCGTCGCCGACGGAATCCAGATGATCAGCCCGCCCATGTACTGATCGGCGGACTGGCTGATGCCGGAGAACGCGCGCCCGCACAACTCGTACACGGGATAGAGATCGCGATGCGCGAAGGTGATGTAGGCGCCGACCAGGATCTGCGGCACCATCACCGCCATTTCCACCAGCACGCGCACGCCGGGCCCGAGCCGCGCCGGCGGCTTGGGCCGCGTGTCCAGTATCAGCCACCAGTACAGCAGGCCGTCCAGCACCATGCTCCAGTTCATCAGGCGATA
>DATFCO010000074.1:0-3872 GCA_035253005.1 Rhodanobacteraceae bacterium | reverse complement strand
GGCAGCAAGCTGGCCTATGTCTCCTTCGAGCACGGCGATTCGGCGATCTACCTGCAGGACGTCACCACCGGTTCGCGCCGGCTGCTCTCCAACAAGCGCGGCATCAACGGCGCGCCGAAGTTCTCTCCGGACGGCCGCCGGCTGGCGGTTTCGCTTTCTTTCGAAGGCAATCCCGAGATCTACGTGATGGATCTGGGCAGCGGCGCGATGACGCGCATCACCAACAACCTCTCCATCGATACCGAACCGGAATGGACCCCCGACGGCGCCAATATCATTTTCACTTCGGACCGCTCGGGCAAACCGCAGTTGTATGAGGTGTCTGCTGGCGGCGGCGCGCCGCAGCGGCTGACCTTCCAGGGCCAGTACAACGCCGATGCCTCGATCAGCTATGACGGCAACCAGATCGCAATGGTGCAGGGCAACGGAAACGTGTATCGTATTGCAATCATGGACAAGAGCCTGGGCGGCCAGGTGCGATTCATTTCCCCGGGCAGCCTGGACGAATCGCCGAGTTTTGCGCCCAACGCCAGCATGCTGCTGTATGCCTCCACTGAAGGTCCGCACGGCGTCCTTTACGCGGTATCGGACGACGGGCGGGTACGCCAGCGTCTGGTCCTGAGCGACGGCGACGTGCGCGAACCGGCGTGGGGACCGTACAGACAACGTTGACAGCGGCATTGACCGGCAGCATTGATGCAGTTTGCAGTATGCAGGTTTTGATCGAATCATTCACACAACAACATCGATTGATCCACTCGTTCAAGAAGAAGGAATCGCCATGAACGCTACCGCTCGCATCACCCTTGCAGCCCTGTTGTGCGTAGGCCTCGCCGCCTGCGCCAAGAAGCAGGAAGTGAAGGCACCGCCGCCGGAAGCCGGCCCGCCGACGACCGAAACCACCACGACCGCCGGTGCCTACACGCCCGCCGATCTGGACACCGACGCCTGCCTGCGTCAGCGCGTGGTGTACTTCGATTTCGACAAGAGCGAAATCAAGCCGGAGTTCCAGCAGATCATCGCCTGCCACGCCAAGTATCTGCGTGACCGTCCGATGGCGCGCATGACGCTGGAAGGCAACACCGACGAGCGCGGTACGCGCGAGTACAACCTCGGGCTGGGCGAGCGCCGCGGCAACGCGGTGATGAGCGCGCTGGAAGCCGACGGCGGCCAGGCCTCGCAGATGAACGTGGTTTCGTATGGCGAAGAGCGCCCGACGTGCCGCGAACATAACGAGGACTGCTGGTCGAAGAACCGCCGCGTCGAGATCGTCTACACCGCCAAGTAAACCCGTAGATCAAGTGATCCGTAGATGAAGTTCGGCAGGTCGCGCTTCGCAAGAGCGCTGGGAATCACGGCGGCGATCGCATCGGCGATCGCCGCCGTTTCCGCGAATGCGCAAACGTTGAGTCTTGCCGAACGCGTGGCGCGCCTGGAACAACAGCAGGCGCAGCAGCAATCGCAGAACGGCGGTGTCGGTGTAGTCAATCAGGTGCAGGACCTGCAGGCGCAACTGCAACAGATGCAAGGTCAGATCGAGGACCTGCAGCACCAAGTCCAGCAGTTGCAGCAGCAGAGCAAGGATCAGTATCTCGATTTGGATTCGCGCATCGGCAAGCTGGAGGGCAAGGGCGGCGCAGCGCCTTCGGCCAGTGCCGGCGCGCCGGCGGCGAGCGCAGGTGCACCGGCGGGCGCGGCTTCAAGCGCAGCGCCTTCGCCGCCCGCTTCAGCGGCACCGCCGCCGGGTCCGCCCGCCGCGGAAGAGCAAGCCGCCTATAACGCCGCGTTCAAGTCATTGCAGGGCGGCAATTATGTGGAAGCGTCGCGCGGGTTCCGCGCCTTCACGCAGAAATATCCGCAGAGCTCTCTCGCGCCCAACGCCTACTACTGGCTGGGCGAGTCGTACTACGTGACACAGAACTACCAGGTCGCGCTGGATACCTTTCAGAATCTGCTGAAGACGTATCCCGGCAGCGAGAAGGCGCCCGATGCGTTGTTGAAAGTCGGCTATTGCCAGGCCGAGATGAAGAACTACGACGCCGCGCAATCCACGCTCAAGGCGGTGATCAAGAAGTACCCCGGCACCACCGTCGCGCGGCTGGCGCAGAGCCGGCTGAAATCGATCAAATTGCAGCAAGCGGCACATTAGAGCGGTTGAAAGCTCGCGCTCGGCCTGAGTCAAGACAGTTCGATGCACGCCGGCGGTGCGAGGATCAGGCCCGGTACATGGATGTACCGCTTTGGGGGCCAAGGAATCCTCATGTACTGACGTGTACACTCCGGTTCCTGCGCTCCGGCGACGCGCAACCTGCCTTCGCTCGTTACGCTTTCAATCGCTCTAATCACCAAATGTCGCTTTCGTTCGCGCAAAAGATCAACGCGCAATCGCGCCTCCGCGTCAGCGAAATCTTTCATTCCATCCAGGGCGAAGCCGACGCGGTCGGCTGGCCGACGGTCTTCGTGCGTTTGACCGGTTGCCCGCTGCGCTGCACCTGGTGCGACACGGCCTATGCGTTCGAAGGCGGCGAGTGGCGCGCCGTCGATTCGATTCTGCAAGAAGTGCGCGGTTACGGGGTACGCCATGTCTGCGTAACCGGCGGCGAGCCGCTGGCGCAGAAGCGCTGCCTCGATCTGCTGGCGCGGTTGTGCGACGCGGGTTTCCAAGTCTCTCTGGAAACTTCCGGTGCACTGGATATTTCACAAGTCGATCCGCGAGTGCGGCGCGTCGTCGATATCAAGGCGCCGGGTTCGGGCGAATCCGGGCGCAACCGCTGGGACAATCTCCAACATCTGACTTCACGCGATCAGTTGAAGTTCGTGCTGGCCGATCGCGCCGATTACGATTGGGCGGTCGCTGTCCTGCGCGAACGCGATTTGCCTTCGCTCTGCATAGTGCTGTTCTCGCCGGTATACAGCGCGCTCGAACCGCGTGTGCTGGCCGAGTGGATTCTGCAAGATCGTTTGCCGGTGCGGCTGCAAATCCAGTTGCATAAAATCCTATGGGGCGAGGTGCCTGGCCGATGAGGCGCGCCGTGGTGCTGCTCTCGGGCGGCATGGATTCCGCCGTGACGCTTGCCTTGGCGCGCGAGCAGGGCTTCGCCTGCCACGCGCTCAGCGTTGCTTATGGCCAGCGGCATGCTTCCGAATTGCAAGCGGCCGCGCGAGTCGCGCGAGAGCTGGGCGCGGTTGAGCACAAGATCGTGGACGTCGATCTGCGCGGCATCGGCGGCTCCGCTCTGACCGCGGATATCGAGGTGCCGCAGTACGATCGCGTGCATGCGGCCGACGAGATCCCGGTCACGTATGTGCCCGCGCGCAACACCATCATGCTTTCGGTCGCGCTCGGCTGGGCCGAGGTGCTGGGTGCGGACGATATTTGGTGCGGCGTCAATGCGGTCGACTATTCCGGCTATCCGGATTGCCGGCCTGTCTTCATCGCGTCCTTCGAACAACTGGCGAACGTCGCGACCAAGGCCGGCGTACAAGGCCGCCGCCTGCATGTGCACTCGCCGCTGATGCGGATGTCGAAGGTTGACATCGTGCGCGAAGGCGTGCGCCTGGGCGTAGATTTTTCCGCTACCGTTTCGTGTTATCGAGCGGACGCGCAAGGCCGCGCCTGCGGCACGTGCGATGCGTGCGCCTTGCGCGCGCTGGGTTTTGCGGATGCCGGCGTGCAGGATCCGACGCGCTATCGCTGATCGGCTTGTCGCGGTTAGAATGTGCGGTTTGCGCGGGCCGTTAGCTCAGCGGTAGAGCAGCGGACTTTTAATCCGTTGGTCGATGGTTCGATCCCATCACGGCCCACCATATAGCGATCCAGCCGCGTCCCACGTCATCCCCGAGACTCGATGAAACCCGCATTCCTAGCGGGT
>DATFCO010000073.1:0-12360 GCA_035253005.1 Rhodanobacteraceae bacterium | reverse complement strand
GCGCGGTTTTCGTTAAAGTGGCGCGATGGAAGTTTCCCTCGATCGAGGCGCGCGGCGCGATCCGCTGCGGCCCTTGCGTTATCTGTGGCGCGTGCCGGCGATCCTGCTGCTGGTGTTCGGCGGCTGCCTGCTCGGTGCGGTCGTGCTGCCATTCGGCCCGCCCCGCCCCGGAACCTTTGGCGCCAAACTGATCCGCGGCTGGTCGCGCGCGTTCCTCGCGCTGTTCGGCGTGCACGTGCAGCGCGTGGGCGAACCGCTGCCCGATCCCGTGATGTTCGTCGCCAACCACAGTTCGTGGATGGACATCACCGTGCTGCACACGCAGCGTGAAGCGGGATTCGTGGCGAAAGCGGAAATCGCGCGCTGGCCGCTGGTGAGCTGGATGGCGCGGCGCGGCGGCACGATCTTCCATCAGCGCGGCAGTACGCATTCGCTGGGTTCGGTTATGCGTCAGATGAGCGAGCGACTGCGCAACGGCTACAGCGTCGCGGCATTTCCGGAAGGCGGCACCGCACCGGCCGGCACGTTGAAGGTTTTTCATGCGCGCATCTTTCAGGCGGCGCTGGATGCGAACGCGCCGGTGCAGCCGGTGGCGATCCGCTATTTGCGCGACGGCGCGCCGTGGCCGGGCGTCGCGTTCAAACCCGGCGAGAGTTTCGTCGGCAACGTCTGGCGCGTACTGGGCGAGCGGCGCGTGGATGCGCAGGTGCATTTTCTGGAACCTGTTGCGATCACGGACGAAGGCCGTCGCCGCATGGCCGACACCGCGCGCGCGCGCATCGCCGCGGCATTGGGCTATTCCGCGTGAGTGCAATGCGGGAACTGGATTACCAGCCGCCGTGGCTGTTACGCAATCCGCACGTGCAATCGACGCTCGCTTCCAGCGGCGTGCGCCGCGTGTTGCTGCGTGCACGCGCGAAGCAACTGGAAGAACAAGCGCAGGAGTTGATCCTAGACGCCGGCGGCGGCGTGCGTCTGCAAGGCTTCTACACGCGGCAAACCGCATTGCCGAAACCGCGCGGCATGGCCGTGCTGTTCCACGGTTGGGAAGGCAGCGTGCGTTCGACCTATCTGCTGCAAACCGGCGGACGATTGCTGCGCGAAGGCTGGGACGTGTTCCGTTTGAATTTCCGCGATCACGGCGACACGCATCATCTCAATGAAGGGATTTTCCATTCGTGTTTGCTGGATGAAGCGATCGGCGCGGTGCGCACGTTCGTGCGCGAGCATCCGCTGACGCCGCGCGTGGTGGTCGGTTTTTCGCTCGGTGGCAATTTCGCCTTGCGCGTAGCGTTGCAGGGTCCGCAAGCCGGATTGCCGCTGGACGGCGCCATCGCGATCTGTCCCGTGATCGATCCGCATCGGGGATTGTTTTCGCTGGAAGAAAACGCGCCCTGGTTCTACCACGCGTATTTCATGTACAAGTGGCGGCGCTCGCTGCGACGCAAGCAGCGAGCGTTTCCGGAACGTCATCTGTTCGACCCGCACGAATTGCGTGCCGATCTGCGCGGCCTGACCACGGCGCTGGTGCGGCTACATACCGATTTCGGCACGCTAGAGAATTATCTGGACGGCTATTCGGTCGCGGACGATCAACTGGCGCAACTCCGCGTGCGAACCTGGATCCTCACCTCGCGCGACGATCCGGTGATCCCGGTGGAAGATTTCGAGCGGCTGCAATTGACGGAGAATGTCGAAGTGGATATCACGCAACGTGGTGGGCATTGCGGGTTCATCAGCGATCTCAAGCTATCGAGCTTCGCCGAGGACTACATCGCTGAAAAACTGGCGGGCCTGGTTTCGACAAAATAGGCGTTTGCCAAGAGCCACTCTCATGCTCGACGACATCATCGAACTGCACCGCAGCGGCCGGTTGTCCGAAGCCGAAGCCGGTTACCGCGAACTGCTTGCCGCAAATCCGGACGACCCGGACGTGCTGCACCTGCTCGGCATCCTGCGCGCGCAGTGCGGCGACAGCGCGGAGGGTCTGGCGCTGGTGCAGCGCGCGATCGAACACGACGGCGAACGCGCGGTGTTCCAGCACACGCTGGGCGAGATGCGCTTGCACGCAGGTGACCTCGATGCCGCAGAAGCCGCCTATCTGCGCGCCAAGGAACTCAATCCCAATCTCACCATCGCGCACACGGGCTTGGGACAGATCGCATTCCTGCGCGGCAAACCGGACGAAGCCGAATCGCATTTCCGCATCGCGTTGCGCGCGGAGGAAAACGATGCGCAATCGCTGGCTGGTCTGGGCAACATCGCCTTCGCCCGCGGCGAGAACGAGAAGGCGTCGCGGCACCTCACCGAAGCCGCCAAGCTCGCCCCCAACGATGCGCTGATCCAGGGCAGTCTCGCCAATGTGATGCTGGCGATGAACACACCGGATTTCGCCATCCAGGCGGCGAACAACGCGCTGGCGCTGAAACCCGATTACGCGATGGCGCGGCAGGTGCTCGGCAATGCCTTGTTGTCCAAAGGCGATATCGAACGCGGGCGGGCAGCCTTCGAGACGCTGCTCGCGCAAGGCACGCAGCTCGCCGCCGCGCATCTGGGCCTGGGCGACATCGCGCGCCTGCAGGAACGCCACGACGAAGCGGTCGCGCACTACGAACAGGCGCTGCAACAGCAACCCGATCTGCACCCCGCAGCGATCCGCCGCGCCGATTCGCTGGCGCGCAGCGGGCGCGTGGAACAGGCGATCGCCGGACTGCGCGAGTATGCGCCGGCGCATCCGGATGCCGCTTACGTGAAAGTCACCCTGGCGTCGCTACTGGATCAGCGCGATCGCCATGCCGAAGCGCTGCCGTTCTGGCGCGACGCCGCAGCAATGTTGCCCGACAACGGCAACGTACAAGCCAACTACGCATTGGCGCTGGATCGCGCCGGTGAATATCAGGCCGCCTTGCAGCAGGCGCAGCGCGTGCCCGACGATCCGCCACGACCGGCGCTGGTGCTGATGCACGCGCGCGCGGCACTGCGCGATGGGAATGCGGAAGGCGTGTTGCGCAGGCTGGAATCGCTGGACGAAGCGCAATGGGGAGAATCGGCGCAGACGCTGCGCCGGCGCTGGAAACTCGCCGGCCTGGCGCACGACGCATTACATCAGTGGAGCGAAGCCGCGCGCGCTTTCGAACGCGCGCTGCGGGAAGACGCGCCGCCGTTGCCCGATCTGCCGCCGCTCGACGAAACATTGAATGCGCAGTTGCGCGAACGGGCAGGCGATTCGCCGTTGCGGGATTCGCGGTTCGAGCCACCGATTTTGCTGGCGGGACTGCCGGGTTCGGCGGTCAAGCGATTGGCGGCCTTGCTCGAGGATCAGCCCCGGCTGGCGCTACGCCGCGATCGATTCACCTCGTCACCGGATTTCATCTCCGCGCCGTTCGACGAGCGCTTGCTGCAACCGCAGGAGCCCGATCTGCGCCTGCTGCAGCGTCGCTATGCGCGCGCGCTGCAACGAGCGCGAGTGCGCGAAGGCGCGCGCGTGATCGACTGGCTTCCGTATCTGGATGCGCGCGTGCTGCCCGCACTGAAACGCGCGCTGCCGGGCTTGCGTATCGTGCTGGTGCGGAGCGATCCGCACGACGCGCTGCTGAACTGGCTGGCCTTCGCCGGCAATCGCAGATTGGTGATGCGCGATCCCATGACGGCGGCGCGCTGGCTGAAACGCGCGCTGGCGCACCAGCGACTCGCAGCGGAACTGCTGCCTTCTTGCGTGATCGATGACGTGGAGGCGTTGATCGCTCATCCGGAGGATGAGCCGGCGCGCGAGCTCGCGGGATTCCTGGGCGTGGATTCGCTCATGCCGGGGTCGCGCACGCAGGCTACGCAAACCAATCGTGCCGGGCTGCCTGGCGCGTTTCCGCCCGGGCACGCGAGGCACTACGAGCAGGCGCTGTCTGCCGCCTTTCGTGAATTGGTTTGAACGCAAAACCAGGCGACGCGTTGACACGGCCACGCGTCAACGCTGACCCGAATCCTCGCGTTTTGATGCATGCGATGCGCATCGCGTTTTTACAGACAACGCGAGGAAATCGTCATGTTGAAATCACTCTTGCTGACCGCAGGCGTTGCGGTGCTGCTGACCGCGCCGGCACTGCACGCACAGACTTCATCGGCGCCGGGCAATTGGCGGGACCGCGTGCACGATCGCATCGATCTGCACCGGGACCGCGTGGATCGCCGGCAAGACAGCCACGACATTCGATCCGATCGACGCGACATGCGTCGGGACTTCCGGCAGGGCGACTACCGGGAGGCTTGGGCTGATCATCGCGACATCCGCTCCGACCTGCGCGACCGCCGGCAGGACAGCCACGACATCCGGCACGACCGCCGGGATCTGCGCCGCGATCGCCACGGTCATTGAGGCTGAGCGGCAGGCCGGCGGCTTCGCCGTCCATTAACGCGGCATTGTTGTAGGCTCGGACTTTCCGGTCACGGAGGTCCGAGCCATGCCGCATGTCCTCACCCGTCGGTTTGGGCGTCCAGCCGCCCTGTTTTTTCTTCTGTGCGCGGGCGGCGGTTCCCAAGCGGCGCCGCCGCTGCAGCGTCTGCAAGTGCCGCCCGGCTTCCACGTGGCGATCTACAGCGATCAAGTTCCCGATGCCCGCAAGATGACGGTGGGCGACAAAGGCACGGTGTTCGTCGGCTCTTCCGATGCCGGCAAGGTCTATGCGCTCACCGACGATCACGACGGGCGCGCAGACAAGGTGCGCGTGATCGCTTCCGGTTTGCACGAGCCGAGCGGCGTGGCCTACCACGACGGTGCGTTGTATGTCTCCGCGGTGGAACGGATTCTGAAATTTCCGGACATCGAGAGCCATCTTGACGATCCGGCGCCGCCGCAGGTCGTCACCGACAAGTTGCCGGATCGCGCGCACGCCAATGGACGCTTCATCGCTTTCGGTCCGGACGGAAAGCTGTACGTGTCGATCGGCGCACCGTGCAATGTCTGCGAAAAACCGGGCTTCGGAAAAATCGTCCGCATGAACCCGGACGGCTCGGACATGCAGGACGTCGCGTTGGGCGTGCGCAACAGCGCCGGTTTCGACTGGCAACCCGGTACGCACAAGTTCTGGTTCACCGACAACGGCCGCGACGAATTGGGCGACGACATTCCTTCCGACGAATTGAATCGCGTCGACCGCCTCGGCGAGAACTTCGGCTTTCCGTATTGCCATGAAGGCGACATTCCGGATCCCGAATTCGGCAAAGGGCATCCTTGCAAGGATTACGCGCCGCCTGCGTTCAAGCCCGGTGCGCATGTCGCTACGCTGGGAATGCGCTTCTATACCGGCAAGATGTTCCCGGAGTCGTGCCAGGGCGACATCTTCATCGCCGAACACGGTTCGTGGAATCGCTCGAGCAAATCGGGTTATCGCGTCGTGGCGGTGCACGTAGAAGGCGACAAGGCCACCGGCCAGCAGCCGTTCCTTACCGGATTTCTGGATGGCCAGACGACTCTGGGACGTCCCGTGGACGTGCAGCCGCTGCCGGACGGCAGCCTGCTGGTTTCGGATGATTTCAACGGCGCGATCTATCGCGTGACCCACGGCAAATGAGGCACCGCCATGCGTTTGCGCAGCGACAGTTTCGAAGACGGTGCGCCGATCCCGCCGGACTTCGCGTTCTGCAGGCGCGGTGAGGATCAACCCTGCGTGCTTTCGTCCAATCGCAATCCGCACCTGGCGTGGAGCGATGCGCCGGCCGGCACGCGCTCGTTCGCACTGGCATGCATTGATGTCGACGTGCCCAGCCGCGGCGACGACGTCAACCAGCAAGGCCGCACCGTCAGCGCCGAGCTGCCGCGGGTGGAATTCGCGCACTGGCTGATGATCGACATCCCATCCGATTGCAACGAAATCGCGGCGGGCGCGTGCAGCGACGGCATTACGCCGCATGGCAAGCGCGATCCGCACGGCCCGAAAGGTTCACGTCAAGGGCGCAACGATTACACCGGCTGGTTCGCGTCCGAACCGGACATGGCCGGCACCTATCTCGGCTACGACGGCCCCTGCCCGCCCTGGAACGACGTGCGCGTGCACCATTACCAGTTCCGGTTGTACGCGCTGGACGTGGTGAAGCTCGGTCTGCCGCCCGATGACTTCGACTGGCAGCAGATGCAACAGGCGCTGCGCGGCCACGTGCTGGCGGAAGCGCGCCGGGTCGGCACCTACACGCTCAACCTGCAGACGCATTAACGCTGCGGCAACCTGCCGTTCACGCGTGGCAGAGATACTGTGCTTTCGCCGTGCGCGGCGGTTCCCGGAGCCAGCCGAGGAATGCAATGAATGCCGACATCATCAAGGGCCGCTGGAAGCAGTTGGGCGCGCGCCTGAAAACGCAGTGGGCCAACCTGACAGACGACGATGTGGGCTCGCTGGAAGGCCATCGCGATTATCTGATCGGCCGCCTGCAGGAGCGCTACGGCTGGGCTCGGAGCCGTGCCGAAGCCGAAGTGGCGCGCTTCGAGAGCGAACTATCGTCAGCAGACAAGGAGAGGTAAATCATGATCAACGAACCCGCATCCACCACCCCGATTCCGGGCGGCACGCCGGACAACCGCGGCGCAACGCAAGCCGGCTCGCGCATCGAAGCCGGTGCGGAGCGTTTCAAACAAGGCACCCACGAAACGGTGCAGACTGCGAAGGAGAAATTCAACGCCGCGGCCGATCGCGTCGACCAAGGCGTTCAGAACGCCACCGATGCCAGCGCGCGCGCCGCAATGCGAGCCACCGAGAAAGCGACGGAAATGCGCGAGCGAGGACGCGAAGCGTTGCAGGACGCACGCGAACGTGGACGCGAACTGGCCGAGGATGCGCGCGAGCGTGCCGAAGACGCTTTCGATGCGATGCGCGATTTCGTGCGCGAGCGTCCGGTGCAATCGCTGGCAATTGCGCTCGGCACCGGCTGGCTGATCGGCCGTCTGTTCGGCCGCCGCTGACCGTCCGCAGTCGATGAGCGGTCCGACCGCCGACGCGCCGGAGCGAATCGCGCCGCGCGCGGAAGCGCAAGCACGCGAAGCGGACGATGCCTCGGAGCGCGCGCGGCCCGGCAGCGCGCCGCTGCTGCAGCAGTTCGAAACGCTGTACGCCGCTGCAGCCGCGCTAGCCATCGCGCTGAAGCGTTTTTTCGGCGCGCTGGGGCGGTTGTTGCTGGCGGAAAGCGAGGTGGTTCGCCACGGCGTGCCGCTGCTGGTGATCGGCCTTATCGCGATGATCGCGATGTCGGTGTCGTTGTGGGCGTGCACGGTCGCGCTGATCTTCTGGGCGTTGCGCCTGGCCACGCATTCGGCGGGCATCGCGCTCGGGATCATCGTCGCGGGGCATCTGCTGCTGATCGTCGGCTTGTGGATTTCGATCAAACGCGGCGTGCGGCAGGCATCGTTTCCGCAGGCGCGCGCGGAAATGCGCGCGCTGGGCCGGCAGCTCGTGCAGGATTTCGACGAGTTTGCGCATCAGGCGCCATCGCGCAAGGATGCGCAACCATGAAATATCTGCGCGCGCTGAAAGCACGCGAGGAAGCTCTGGCGGAATGCCTGTTCGCGCGTGGACAATTGCGCTCTGCCGCGGCCGACGCGGCCGAGGCGTATCGTGCGTATCCGATGCCGGTACTGGGTGCGGCGGCGGGCGTGGGATTCTTGGTCGGCCGCCTGCGCGTGGGCGCCGGCGTGGTATTGAGCGGCGCGCGAATGGCAGCGGGTCCTGCGCTGCACTTGCTGCGCGGTTATCTGGGCGGGTCCTGAGCGGTAGTTGCGAGGGGGAACATGTCGACGACGCCGGCACCGCCGCCTCCGGTTGAATTGATCATCACGGCGGGCGCGGGAGCACCGCCTGTTCCGCCGCGGGTGATCTTGGGCGGAACACGTCGCAAGCGGCGTCCGGGTGCGCTGGCGCGGCGGCGCGCGCGACGCATACGCGCGTTGCAACTGCCGCTGCTGGTGCTGATGTTTCTCGCCATCGCTACCCTGCTGGTGGTGGCGCGCACGCTGATCATTCCGCTGGTGCTCGCGGCATTCGTGGGCATGGGATTGAATCCGGTGGTGCGGTTGCTCAACCGTATCTACATCCCGCGCGCGCTCGGCGCGCTGCTGGTGCTGGCGGCGTTCATCGCGCTATTGAGCGAAGCCGCGGTGCTGATCACCGGGCCCGCGGCGGATTGGGTCCAGCAGGCGCCGCAAGCCCTGCATCAGCTCGCGCCCAAGATCCGGCACTTGATGCAGCCGCTGAACGCGGCCACGCACGCCGCATCGCAATCATTGGTCGGTTTCGGCGTCGGCGCGCCCGCGCCGTCCGGAACGAGTCCGCCCTCGAGTTTCGGCGTCAGCGATCTGTTGCTGATGGCGCCGCGCATCCTGGCCGAAGCGCTGACCGTGCTGCTGCTGGTGTTCTTCTTCCTGACCTATGGCGATCACTTGCGGCGCAGGCTGGTCGCGGCGTCGCCGCGCTTCGCCTATCGCCGCATCGCATTGAACCTGGTGCGCGGCATCCAGCACGAGATTTCGCGTTACCTGTTGACGGTCACGATCATCAACTCCTGCCTCGGTGCGCTGACCGCGCTGATCCTGTGGTATTGGGGAATGCCCGATCCGGTGCTGTGGGGGTGCGTGGTGGCGCTGTTGAACTTCATGCCCTACATCGGCGCGATCACGTCCACGTGTTTGTTGTGCGTGGTCGGCCTGCTGCAATTCAACGTGTTGTCGCATGCACTCGCTCCGGCCGCATGCTTCGCGGTGCTGGCGGCGCTGGAGGGCAACGTGATCACGCCGATGATCATGGGCCGCCGCTTGCGTCTGTCGCCGGTGGCGATCCTGTTGTGGCTGCTGATCTGGGGCTGGATGTGGGGCATTCCCGGCGCGCTGCTGGCGGTGCCGATGCTGACCTGCGTCAAGCTGATCGCCGAACGCGTGCCGGGTTGGGAGTGGTTCTCGCACATGGTCGAACACTAACGATCATCGCGTGCTAACGTTGCGCGATGAATGGTGTCGTGTCCGCGCCGGAGGAACAGCTCGAGCAGGCACGCGTGCATGCACGCGCCGGACGCATCGCGCAGGCCGAAGCGGGTTACCGCGCCGTGCTGGCTACCGCGCCGGACAACGCGGAAGCGCTGAACTTCGCCGGCATTTGCGCGATGGCGCGCGGCGAACTCGCCGAGGCGCAACGTTTGCTGCGGCTCGCGTCCGAGCTGGAACCAGAGCAGCCGGAAATCTGGAAGAGCTTGGGGCTGGTACATCTGGGAGCGGATCGCGCGAGCGATGCGTTGGCGGCCTTCGAGCGGGCGCTGCAACTCGATCCGGATCACTTCGTCGCGCGGCTGCATCGCGGTGCCGCGCTCGAGCGTCTGGGCCGCACGTACGATGCGATGGCGAGCTACTACGGCGCGATAGTCGCCGCGCAGAACCGCGGCTACTGGCTGAGCGACGCGACCACTCCGCCGGGCCTACGCATGGCGGTGAAACATGCCACGCGCAGCGTCAACGAGAATCGCCGGAGATTGTTTCTCGATTTGCTCTCGCCGTTGCGGCAGCACCATGGCGCGGACGCGCTGCGGCGTGTCGAACACGGCTTGGCGGTCTATCTGGGCGATGCGCCGGCGAATTTTCCCGATCCGCGCCAGCGGCCGAAGTTCTTCTATGTGCCGGGTTTGCGCGCGCAGCCGTACTTCGAGCGCGAGCTGTTTCCCTGGCATGCCGAACTGGAAAAGCACACCGATGCGATTCGCGAAGAACTGCTCGAAGTGCTGGCCGACAATCATGGCGTCGAGCCGTTCCTCGGCATCGCGGACGCCGGGATTCTGGAGGAGCACAAGCTGTTGCGCGGCGAACGCGATGAGGCGCGCTGGGATGCGTTCTTCTTCCACCGGCACGGCGAGTTGTTCGAGCAGAATGCACGTCGCTGTCCACGCACGACTGAAGTGTTGAATTCGCTGCCGCTGGTGCACATCCGCGAACACGCACCGGAGGTGCTGTTCTCGGTGCTGACGCCCGGCTCACACATCCTGCCGCATCACGGCGTCACCAACACGCGGCTGGTCACGCACCTGCCGCTGATCGTGCCGGAGAATTGCGCGATCCGCGTCGGTGGCGTCGAGCACGTCTGGCAGGAAGGCCGCTGCGTCACGTTCGATGATACCTTCGAGCACGAGGCCTGGAACCGCAGCGACAAGGTGCGTGTGGTGATGATCCTGGATTCCTGGCATCCGGATCTCACGCAAGCCGAACGCGAAGCGATCGCGCTGCTGGTCGGCGGCATCGGCGACTTCAATCGTGCCGCGAACGTCGCCGCGCCGCCGAAGGATTGATTCGGCACGTCATCGAAAATTCGTCATTCCGGGGCTGCGCGTTAGCGCAGAACCCGAAATCTGCTCTCGAGAACGCAAAAGCAGATTCCGGATCGCCGCTACGCGGCGTCCGGAATGACGACGTTCAATGTTGAGCTCAAGCCCCCGCCGGCAACCAAACGAGCAACGCAATCCCCAGCGCGATGCGATAAATCGCGAACGGCGTGTAGCGATGCGAGCGGATGTAGTGCAGCAGCCATTTCACGGCCGCGAATGCCACGATCAGCGAGACGACGAAGCCGATCGCCAGTGCGCGCCAGTCTTCGTGCGCCGCGCCATCGCCGTGTACCGCCTTCAACGCAAGGTAGCCCGTCGCCGCGTACATCGTGGGAATGCCGACGAGGAACGCGAACTCGGTCGCCGCCGCGCGATCGGAGGTTCCGAACAGCATCGCCGCAAAGATGGTCGCGGCGGAACGCGATGTGCCTGGAAAAATTCCCGCAACCATCTGCGCGATGCCGACCAGGATCGCTACCGTCCACGTGACCTTCGTCCGGTCCGGCTGCCGCGCCGCGTACCATTCCGCGCCGAGCATCCACACGCCGCCGATGATCAGCGCCCACGCGATCGGCGTCACCTTGGTGGGCAACTTGAAGCCGTGCTTTTCGGCGAAGTAGCCGAGCACACAGGTAATCAGAAAGGCCACGATCAATTTGAACAGGTAATCGCGCGTGCCGGGATCGCGCCACTGCGTCAGCAATTGCCAGATACGCCGCCAGTACACCAGCGTGATCGCCAGGATCGCGCCAGCCTGGATGCCGACGTTGAACAGATCCGAACGTTCGCCCAGCCAGTGCTCGGCGATCAGCAGATGTCCGGTCGAGGAAATGGGCAGGAATTCGGTGATGCCCTCGATGATGCCGAGGATAATGACGTTCAGCAGATCGTGCATGGTGTGGACTCACTTGGCCGCGCGGCATTGTAAGCGCGCACGCAAGGGTCTCAGGGCGAGAAGATCAGCACGATGTACGACAGGAACAGCAGCAGGTGCACCAGTCCTTGCATCGCGTAGGTGCGGCCGCTGGAAAAGGTCAGCATCGACACGGCGAAGGTCAGCACCAGCAACATCGTATCCGCCGCGCCCAGGCCCAGCACGGCGGTACGTCCGCTGACGATGTCGATCAGCAGGATCGCCGGCACCGTCAGCGCGATGGTCGAGAGCGCGGTGCCGAGTCCGATATTCATCGCGCGCTGCATCTGGTTGAAACGCGCGGCCCGGATCGCGGCGATGCCTTCGGGTGCCAGCACCAGCACCGCCACCGCCAGACCGGCGACGGTCAGCGGCAAACCGAGCCGCGCCACGCTCGTTTCCAGCGGCAGCGCGAAAAGTTTCGCGGTCAGGACCACCAGCACCAGGTAGACGATCAGCAGCGTCGCGTGCCAGGGCCAGCCGTGCGGCGAAGGCGGATGATGCGCGTGATCCGGTTCGCCTTCCGCGACGAAGAAACTCGTGTGCGTGCGCGTCTGGATCACCATGAACGCCGCGTACAACAACAGCGACATCACGATCAGGAAAATCTTCTGCACCGGCGAAAAGGTGCCGCCGCCAGTGGTGACGGTGACGTTGGGCCAGATCAGCGCCAGTGTCGCCAGCGGAATCAGCAGGCTCAGGAAGGCGTTGGCGCCGCGCAGGCTGTAGCGTTGTTCGTGATGGCGCAGGCCGCCGGCGAGCAGCGCCACACCGATGATGCCGTTCAACACGATCATCACCACCGAGAACATCGTATCGCGGCCAAAAGTGGGATTGTCGGCGTTGTGCAGCATCACCGTCACGACCGTCGCGATCTCCAGCGAGATCGCCGACAGCGTCAGCATCAGCGTGCCGTAGGGTTCGCCGAAACGCACGGCCAGATGTTCGGCGTGCCGCGTGGCCGCGACCGCTGCCAGCAGCGCGCCGATGAAAAACGCGACGAAGGCGATCCCGATCGCCGAGTCGGAAACCGTTGCGACCGAAAGCGCCGGTTTGCAAAGCCAGCCGATGACCAGGATCAGCGCGCAAAGCGGCAACGGCCATTCGGC
>DATFCO010000072.1:0-6256 GCA_035253005.1 Rhodanobacteraceae bacterium | reverse complement strand
CGTACGAACCGCGGTCGGCGTAGTCGAAGATTGCGCGCGGCACGCGCTTGCGGGCGAGTTCGCGCAGATCGGCGATGCTGTTGATGACCGGCATGATCGGCAATCGTAGCGCGCTCAGGCGGACGCATCCGCGGTGCGCAGACGGTAGAAGCGCGCCGCGTTGCCGCCGAACACGGCCGCGCGCTCCGCGTCATTCAAACCTGTCAACGCATCGGCCAGCCGAAACCAGCGTGCATAATCGCCCGCGAGGTTCAGCACCGGCCAGTCGCTGCCCCACAGCAGCCGGCGCGGGCCGAAGGTTTGCAGCAGGTGATCGACATACGGCCGCAGCCCGCTCGCGCCGCGCTCGCCGGCTTCGGTCAGCAATCCCGACAGTTTGCAGAACACATTCGGCAGCGCTGCGATTTCCGCCATCTGCGCGCGCCATGGCTCAAGAACGCCATTCGCGATATCCGGTTTGGCCGCATGATCGATCACGATCTGCAAATCGGGATGCTGTTGCGCGAAACGCAGCAGATGAGGCAGATGCCGCGGCTTCACCAGCGCGTCGAAACGCAATCCGTGCGCGATCATCGCGTCGATCGCGGGTGCGAGTTCGCGGCGGAGAATCCAGCCGTCTTCGGCCAGGCCCTGCAACATCGGCCGCAGCCCGCGCAATTTCGGATGCGCCGCGAGCGTCGCGATCCGTTGCGGCGCATCGCGCGAAGAGAAATCGACCCAGCCGACCACCGCGGCGACACGGTCATCGCCGGCCGCAAGCTCCAGCAACCAATCCGTATCGCGGTCGCTTTCCTGCGATTGCACCAGCACGCCCGAGGCAACGCCGAGCGGCGCGGCTGCCCGCCACCAGTCGTCGATCTCGAAGTCGCGATGGATCGCCGCAAGCTGCGGTGTCGGCCAACTGCAATCGTTGCGGCCGATCCGCCAGAGGTGGAAGTGCGCATCGATCACGGCCGATTCGCTGCAAGAAGAGCCCCGGCCGCCGTAGCCGGGGCAAGTCCTCGTTGGAGAGCGTGGATGCCGGTCAATCGATGCTGTCAGTCGATCCCGATTCAATCGATCTTGTAATCCAGTCTCAGGAAAACTTCGCGTCCGGTGTAGTCGGCGCCCTGGTTGCGCGGGATGAATTCGAATCCGCCGGCGTAGTAGGGAATCTTGCCGACCTTGTCGAAGATGTTCGAGACATTCAATGTCAGCTTGACGCGATCGTTGAAGCGGTAACCCACCGCGGTGCTCCAGATGATCCAGATCGGCACGTTCTCCTTGTAGATCGTGCACTGCGGATCGCCGACCGAAGGAATGATGCCATTGGGCAACACTTCGCAGCCGCCGTAGTTCGGCGCGCGGACGCCGCCCCAGCGCAGGCCGTAAAGCGTCGCATCCCACGGACCCTTCTTCCAGTTCACCGAACCGGTCACCTTGCTTTCCACGTTCTGGTAGCGCGTGTTGAGCAACGGATCGGAAGCCAGCACGCGTTCCTTGTAGGAGAGGTAGTCGGTGTAGTCGATGCGCAGGTGCCAGCCGCCCCAGTTCTGGGTCTCGAATCCGTAGTCCAGCGAGGCGTCGATGCCGCCGACATAGAGCTGCGCCTCGTTGATCGGACCGGTCTGCACGCTGAGGATGTTGCCGTTGGCGTCGCGCTTCACGTCCGCGATCGCCTGCAGGCAATACGGCGAGCCGATCGGGTGCGCGGTGTACGGCGCACCGGTGATGGTCAGACCCGTCAGGCAGCCGGCTTCATCAGTCAGTACCTGATCTTGGCCGATCCACTTGATCTCGTTGTTGACTCCCAGATGCCAGTAGTCGGCGGATACCGACAGGCCTTCCACACCCGGGATGTCCCAGACGAAGCCATACGTCCAGCCGTGGCCGGTTTCCGGTACCAGGTTGGGGCCGCCGTTCGAATACAGGGTGAAATACGTCGAGTGCTGCGTCGCCTGACACGTGGTGTCGTGCGTCTGGATGCACTCCAGCGGATCGGCATAGATGCCGACGGTGGACGCTGACGCGTTCGAATAGATCGCCATCATGTCCGGCGCGTGGAAGTTGGTGCCGTACCCGCCGCGGAACAACCAGCCGCCGCCAGGCCGCCATTCGAACCCGGTGCCCCAGGTGCGCGCGACGTCGGCGCTGCTGGCGTCGTTGTACTTGTCGGCGCGCCCGGAAATATCCCACGTGAAAGTAGAGAACAGGGGAATCCGGAACTCGGTGCCGAACGCGTAACGCGTGCGCGAGCCGGCGCCACTGTTGTAATCCTGGAAGGGATCGCCGAACGTGGTGGTGTTGCCGCGCGGATCGGGGTTCAGCGTCCAGGTCTGCTGATTGCCTTCCAGCACCGCGGCCCAGCCGACCGGCTGCTGGTCCCAGGGGATGTCGAACAGGTCGCCGTTCACGGTGAACGTGGCCTGCTGCATCGTGGTATAGGCGCTGTTGGTGCCGGCCACGCCGAAGGTGCTGTATTCGGCGGGCGTGATCGGATTCCAGTAGCGATCCGCATTGAGCGCGTACACCGGATAAGTGGTGCCGTCGATCACCGTGGTGCCGAGTTGCGGACCGAAGAAGAAATCGAACATCCCCTGCTCGTTCAAGCCGGTGTAGTCCTCATGCACGATGTACTTCTGCGAATCGAGGCTGAAGTCCCAGCTGAAACGATTATCGAACAATCCGCCGCGCAAGCCCGCGCGGATGTCCCAGTATTGCTCGCGATCCTGCGTATTGCCGGCGTAACCGAGTTCGGCCTTGGTCAACTGTCGCAGGTAGTTGGTGATGATCTGCCCGGTGGTCTTGTCGTAGAAGTTGTTGGGCAATCCACCCATCGGATAGAGGAACGGCAGCTCGGTGTTGGAAGTACCGACCGTGTCCCACAATCCCGCCGAAGCGTACAACTGCAGGTTGTTGGAAAGATCGTATTCGCCGGCGATGTAGCCGTCGTTGCTGCGCAGCCCGGGCGTCAGCACCCAATTGCGGAACAGCGCCGGCTGCGTGCAGTAGTAGCCGTGATCGGTGACCGGGCCGGTGACCTCGTCGCCGCTGGTGGCGATGGTCTGGTAATGGCCCAGCGCGAAATTCGGGAACTGGTTGCAGGAGCCGGCCGGCGGCGTGACGTAGTTGCCGTTGACGTCATAGAGCGAGATCGCATCGTAAGTGTGATAGCCGAACATGCGCGCGCTCGGGCTCCAAACGCCGTAACCGGCATCCGCCTCCGAATCGGTCCAGGGACGATCGCTGCCCCATAGCGGCGAGCGGTTGGTGTGCTCGAGGTTGTAGACCACGTGCCACTTGTCGCCGGAGTGGCCGCCGAGGAAATTGATGTCGCCGAACTTGCGGCCGCCGCGCGTGGCGCCGCCGACCTGCACCTGCAAGTCGTCGCCCTGATATTCCTTTTTCAGGATCACGTTGACCACGCCCGCCACCGCATCGGAACCGTAGATCGCCGACGCGCCGGTCGGCAGGATCTCCACGCGGTCGATCATGCCGGTCGGGATGTTGGCGTAGTTCTGGAAGCTGTAATGCTCACCGCCTCCGTTCTGCGCCTGCGGGTAATCGACCATGCGGATGCCGTTGACCAGCAGCAGCGTGTGGTCGGGATCCAGCCCGCGCAGATTCAGCGTGCGCGCGTTCACCGCGGTGCTGCCCCAGGTGGAGGGCCGGCTGGCGAAGTCGGTGCTGGCCGCCTGTGGAATCGAATCCAGGAATTCGTGCAGCGTGGTGTAGCCCTGCGCCTTGATCTGCGCGCCGGTGACCACCGTGACCGGCGCCTGCCCTTCCTTCTGCGAGCGCGGGATGCGCGAGCCGGTGACCACGATCTTCTGCAGCGTCTGCGTCGGCTGCGCGCTGGATGGATTCTGATCCTGCGCAGAGACGCCGAGCGGAGTCAGCACTGCGAACGAAAGCGCCGCCGCGAGCACGCGGGGGCAAAACACGGCCTTGAACATGGACCCTCTCCCTTCGACCGCCAGCGGTTCAGTTATGAGCCTGCGATGCACCCTTGAAACCCTCGCCAAGATACTAGAACCTTCGCCCGCGCAAGGGAAGTGCTCGATTCTCGGGTTCTTCAGCCTCGGACGGCAGAGAAGCGCAGCGTCCAGGCCGCGGCGCCCCGCGCTTTTTGCCGCGCCGCTTCGGGCAGCGTGATGTTGACGGAACCGTCACGCTCGCGCCAAGCCAGTGGTCTATCGATGCCCAGCAGTCTCACTTGCGCTCCCGGTGCGGGACGCAAGGCGCCGAGGGTGATGTTCGCTGGCGGTTGCGCCTCGTCCGCATCCGGCAGATAGATCGCGTTCACGGCTCCGTCCTTGTTCTGCGTGAAACGCAGCTTGCCCTCCGCATACGGCGCGATGACACGCGTTTCGTGGATCGCCGAGCCGTTGACGCTCATCCATTCGCCGATCTCGCGCATGCGCTGCAAGGCCGTCGCCGGCAACTCACCCTCGCCGGTCGGTCCCACGCCTAGCAACAGATTGCCGCCTTTGGAAACGATTTCGACCAGCGTGCGTATCAGCTCGCGCGTGGATTTGTACTTGTCGTCCGGTTGGTACGACCACGACTCGCCCATGGTCATGCAGGTTTCCCAGGGATATGGCAACGGCTTGCCGGGAACCGTCTGCTCGGGCGTGCGGTAGTTTTCGTATGGACCGCCGTCGGCGCGATTGACCAGGATGATGCCGGGCTGATTGCGCCGCGCGATAGCCGCGAGTTTGGACATGTCGATGTCTTGCGACCACGGCACTTCCATGCCGTAGGCCTTCGCATCGGGATGGCTCTGATCGTTCACCCAGCCCGCATCCAGCCACATCAAATCCACGCGGCCGTATTGCGTAGTGAGCTCCTCGATTTGCGCATGCGTGAACTCGACGAAGCGCTTCCACATTTCGGGATATTTGCGCGTGTCGTAATTGTTGTTGCGTGTGGGCGTGGCCCAGCGCGGCGACCAGTAATCCGGATGGTGCCAGTCGGCCTTGGAGAAATACGCGCCGATGCCGAAATCGCGTTCCCGAAACGCATCGAACAGCGCGCGCGTGACGTTGGCGTTCTTGTTCGTGTGATACGGCACCTCCGGCGCGGTGATGCGGTAATCGGTCTGCCGGGTGTCGAACATGCAGAAGCCGTCGTGGTGTTTGGTGGTGAACACGACGTAACGCATACCTGCATCGTGTGCGGCGCGCGCCCACGCATCGGGATCGAATTTCACCGGATTGAAAGTGCGCGGTAGTTGTTCGTACTCGCGCTTGTATTCAACGTAGCCGATGCCCGGCGGGCGCGCGCACCACGGTTCGTCTTCCGAACAGATCGACCAGGACTCGACGATGCCTTTCTGGCTGTAAGCGCCCCAGTGCAGGATGATCCCGAACTTCCAGTCCTGCCATTGCGACAGTTTTCTTTGAACCAGCGGGTCGGTTTCCGGAATGTAGCCATCGCTTTTCGCAGCAGGCGCGGCTTGTGCGCCTTGCGCGCCCAGGTTCGACAGCAGCGCGAGCGCAGCGGCGCCTTGCAGGATTTCGCGACGGGTGGGCATGCGCGCTAGTTGCTGGTGACCGGCTTCACGTCTTCGTGAAACAGCTTCACCGGCCCATCCAGTTGCAGCGCGACCACGGTGACCTGGCTGTCGAGCGCCGCATCCGGCACATCGATGTAGAGCTCGCCCGGCGCACCGGTGGAAGACCACTTGCCGCTGACGTGCGTTTTCACGGCGGCGCTGCTGCCCAACGCATGCGTGGACAGCACGCGATTCTGCAAACCCTTTACCAAAAGCGGTCCATTCGGTTTGCCCGTAACGAACAGGTACAACGTCTTGCCGTCTTTGGAGACCGTGCTGTCGCCGTAGTAGTAATCCTTCGGAATGCCAGCCTGCGAGCCGTAGATGGCCTCTTTGTTCTTGCGCACCCAGCGGCCGATCTCCTTCAGCGTCGACACTTCCTCCCGCGGAATCGTGCCGTCGGCGCGCGGACCGATGTCCAGCAACAGATTGCCGCCCATGCTCAGCGTGTCGGCCAGCATGCGGATCAATTCATTCGGCGTCTTGAAATTACGATCGCGCGGCTGCCAGCCCCAGGAATCGTTGATCGTCATGCACAGTTCCCAGTATTTGTCAGGCGGACGCGTGATCGGCACACCCTGCTCCGGCGTGCCGTAATCGCCGTAGCCCGGCAGGCGCGAATTGATGATCGCGTTCGGGTTGTGCGCGAAGATCATCTCGGCCGTTTGTTTCGAGTGCCATTCCTCGGCACTGTGCTCCCAGCCGCCATCGAACCAGTAC
>DATFCO010000071.1:0-3131 GCA_035253005.1 Rhodanobacteraceae bacterium | reverse complement strand
CGGCCTTCCATCAGTTTTTCGTAGCCGATGTACACCGGCTGGAACAGCACCGGCCGGCGCGGCGCGCGCAGGAAGGCGCGCACGGTCATAGTGAGCATCCCCGCGCGCGGCTCCAGTAGGCGTCCGGTGCGCGAACGGCCGCCCTCGATGAAATATTCCACCGGCACGCCGCGGTCGATCAGTTGCGCCATGTATTCGTTGAAAATGACCGAATACAGCGCGTTGCCCTTGAAACTGCGGCGCATGAAGAACGCGCCGCCCATGCGCAGGAAACGCCCGAGCACCGGCAGATTCAGATTCACGCCCGCGGCGATGTGCGGCACGACCACGCCCGACTGGTAGAGCTGATAGGACATCAGCACGTAGTCGGCGTGGCTGCGATGGCACGGCACGTAAACGATCTCGTGGCCCGGTGCGACCGCGCGCAACGTATCGAAATGATGCATGTCGATGCCGTCGTACAACTTGTTCCAGAAGTTCGAGAGCAGGAACGAACTCGCGCGCACGAACGGCGGCGAATAATCCGCGGCGATCTCGAACGCCAGTTTCTCCGCGCGCCGCCACGCCTTCGCCAGCGAAATGTTTTCCTTCGATGCCGTGGCTTCGATGGCGGCGCGCACGCTCTCGGCATTCAAGACCGAATCCACCACCGTGCGTCGGTGCGAAAGATCCGGTCCGATCACCGCCGTGCGCACGCGCCGGAAGTGCACACGCAGCACGCGCGCGATCTTGCGCTGCAAGCGCTCGGGCCGTTGTCCCGCGCCCTCGGCCAGCATCTCGCGCAGCGAAATGGGTTTGGAGAAATGCACGATGGTTTCGCGCCCGTTGAGCAGCAGCGCCAGCAGCCGGCGGAAGCGCCCGACCACCACCCAGTTTTCCGAAAACAGCGCGCGCAACCAGCCCGATTGCCGGCTGGGCGCGCGGCCGACATAGATCGCCACCGGCACCAACTGGATTTCGAACTGCGGATCGACTTCCTGCGCCAGCAGCAGCGTGCGCAACGCCTCGCGCGAAACGCTGTGACGCTTGCGGCCGTAAAGCGAACCGTCGCGCCGGCTCAGGCTGAACATCGAACGCCGCCGCTTGCCGCCACCGGGCATCGGTTTCAGCGGATCGGGCATGCCTGCCTCGCGGCAGGCGCGTTCGAGGATGAGGCTGTCGGAGAGGCCCGCGCGCTCGATCACGTACACCACGTCCGCGTCCGGCGCGAGCAGGCTCAGCGGCTCGGCCGGATCGCGCTTGATCCGCACCCACGGCGCCAGCAGCCGGCCCAGCAGCGCGCGGCCCCACGGCGCATGCGGCGCCGCACTTTCGGGCAGAGGCGATTCCATCGTGGTCATTGTAGAACTTCGCGCGGACGGCCCGATCAATGCGCGGCGGAGCCCGCGCGCCCCGGTGCGGTGCTCACCGGCGCCGGCACGGCGGCGCTGGAAGCGGATGCAGCCTGCGATTGCTGCTTCGCGCGCCACGCAGCCAGCCGATCCGCGTCGTACCAGTGTCCGTTCTGCATCACCAGGTTGATCTCGCTGACGATCGGCCTGCCCGCCAACGTGAAGGTTTCACGCACCCGCGCGTGCGTGCCGTCATTGCCCAGCGTTTCCAGCTTGGCTTGGTCGAAACTGGCATCGAGATCCAGCCCGTAGATTTTCAGCAATTGCTTCAGACCGCTCCAGCCGATGCGATAGTCCGCCATCGTCTGGTCGTAACTCAGTGCCCGCGCCTGATCGAGTGTTTTCAGATCGAGCTTGCGCGCGGTATCGCAAACCGCCGCGATCGCCTGCTTCGCCTTGTTGTCGTCGGTGAAATCGGCGCTCTGCGCCCAGTCAGCCAGCGCCTGGATTGCTTCCGTCGCCTGCTGTTTTTGCGCTGGCGACAGGCCCGCCGCGTCGGCGACGATGTTGTTGCCGGCCGCCTGCAGGATGCCGATCAGCATCGGCAGGTTCTGCGCGCGGTGCGCGCGCAGGTCGGCGAGTTGCGGTTGCAGTTGCTTGTAGACTTTGTCCTCGGCGCCCGGCTCGGTCAGCTTTTGCATCACCTGCGCGAATTGCGCACGTTGTTGCGGCGTGGGCGCCGGTTGCTTCGCGCGAGCGCTTTCCCATTCGGCACGCCAGGCCTTGTAGTCCGCATCGGGCAACGTGCTGCGCAGCAGGCCGTCGAAGTCGCCGTTGCGGGTCAATACCAGCGATGCGCGCACCGCGCCTTCGGGCGTGGTGGCGGGCGGCGCGACCGGTTCGCGATTGCGGTTGCACGCCGCCAGCGCCAGCAGCGCTACGAATGCGAAACCGAGCCGGAGCGATCGAGGGTGCATGGCGATCTTCCTTCGTTCTGCGGCAACGCCCGAGTGTGGCGAGCGGAAGCGGATCAGGCAAGTTTCTGACCGAGCGCGCCTTCGATCTGCGTCACGATTTCGTTCGCCATTGCGCGCGGATCGGCGGCCTGCCGGATCGGCCTTCCCACCACGATGTAGTCGGCGCCGGCGGCGAAGGCGGTGCGCACGTCCACCACGCGTTTCTGATCGTCATCGGCGGGACCGGATGGGCGAACGCCGGGACACACGGTAAGCAGATCCGGCGCGGCCTTGCGCAGCGCGGGCAGATCGGCGCCGGAACACACCACGCCGTCGATGCCGCAATCCTGCGCCAGTTTCGCGCGCGCGATCACGGTGTCGGTGACGCTCCCCTGCACACCCAGCGCTTCGAGATCGGATCGATCGTTGCTGGTCAGCACGGTGACGGCCAGCAAGCGCATCTTGCCTTTGACTTCGTTGGCCGCGCGCAGCATCGATGCTGCATCGCTGTGCACGGTGCAGAAATCGATGCCGTAACCGGCCAGACCTTTCACCGCGCCGGCGACCGTGGCCGGAATATCGTGCAATTTCAGGTCGGCGAAAATCCGCTTGCCGCGGTTTTTCAACTCGCGCAGCACATCGAAATATTCGCCGCCGGAAAGCAGTTCCAGGCCGATCTTGTAGAACGCCACCGCATCGTCCAGCCGATCCATCCATTGCACCGCTTGCGCGCGATCCGGCACGTCCAGCGCGAAGATCAGCCGCTCGCGCGCGGGAATGTTTTCGCGCGGCGCGGTCATTGGGTTCTCAGCGCCGCGTGTTCTGCCGCTCGTTTGCCGTCCGG
>DATFCO010000070.1:0-6312 GCA_035253005.1 Rhodanobacteraceae bacterium | reverse complement strand
CGGTGATCTCGCTGATCGCGGTGATGATCATGGGCGCGGGCCTGGATCGCACCGGCGTGTTGAACAAGGCCGCGTCTTTCATCCTGCGCATCGCCGGCGGCATGGAATCTCGCCTTTCGCTGGCGGTCAACGCGATGGCCGGCGGCTTGTCTTCGATCATCCAGAGCCAGGCGCTTTCGGCGTTGTTCCTGCCGGTGGTCAGCCGCGTGTCGGCGCGCACCGGCGTGCCGCTGCGGCGCATGTTGCTGCCGATGGCTTTCATGATTCTCGCGGGCACCAACACCACGCTGATCTCCAACTCGCCGTTGATCCTGTTGAACGATTTGATCGCCAGCGCGGACAGAAATCTTCCGCCGGGCGCGCAGACCATCGAACCGTTCGGCCTATTCGCGGTGACGCCGGTCGGTCTTTTGTTGTTGTTCGCGGGACTCGGCTTCTTCGCGCTGTTCACGCGCAAGCTGCTGCCCGACACCGAAGCCGAGCAGCCGAAAGTCACGCCCGGCCGCACCGAGAGCTACTTCGCGCAAACCTACGGCCTGGAAGGCGAAGTGGTCGAACTCACCGTCACCGCGGAAAGCCCGCTGGTCGGCATGAGCGTCAGCGAAGCCGAGATGCTGAGCGACGCGCCGCCGATCCTCGCGATCAAGAACGGCAACGAATCGCGACTCGCGCCGCCGGGCGATCAACTGATCTGGGTCGGCACGGTGCTCGGCGTGCTCGGTCCGCGCGCGCAGGTAAGCGAATTCGCGCAGGCGCAGCACTGCCGAGTCACCGGCCGCATGCGCGCGCTGGCGGACATGTTCAACCCCACCCGCGCGGGAATTTCCGAAGCGGTGATCCCGCCCTCCTCGCGTTTCATCAAGCAGGAAGTGGGCGCGCTGCGGCTGCGCAAGCGTTACAACATTTCCGTGCTGGCGGTGAACCGCGGCGATCAGGTGTTCCGCGGTGAGGATGTGCGCAAGACCGCGCTACGCGCCGGCGACACGCTGGTGCTGCACAGCTTCTGGCGCGATCTTGCGCTCGCCGCGGAAGACCGCGATCTCGTGCCCGTCACCGACATTCCCAGCGAAGAGCAGCGGCCGAGCAAGATCTGGCACGCGCTGGCCTTCTTCGCGCTGGCCATGGCGCTCGCCTTGTTCGCCGGATTGCGGCTGTCGGTGGCGATGATGACGGGCGCGATCGGCATGCTGTTGACCGGCGTGTTGAACATGGACGAGGCGTACTCGGCGATCAACTGGCGCACGATCTTCATCACCGCTTGTCTGATTCCGCTCGGCTGGACGATGGATTCCACCGGCGCGGCGGCGTGGCTGGCGCAGGAAATCCTGCATCATTCCGGCGGCCTGCCGCAGTGGGTGTTGCAGGCGGGCGTGGCGATCCTGGCGCTCCTGTTCTCGCAGGTGATGTCCAATGTCGGCGCGACCGTGATGATGGTGCCGATGGCGATCAACATCGCGCTCGCCTCCGGCGGCAATCCCGCACTGTACGCGATGCTGGTGGCGATCTCGACTTCGAATACGTTCTTGATTCCGAGCGCCAGCCCGGTCCTGCTGATCGTGGCCGGCCCCGGCGGCTATCGCACCAAGGATTTCCTGCGCGTCGGCTTGCCGCTCACCATCATCCTGCTGGCGCTGGCGCTGATCGGGGTGAACTTGTTGTTCAAGTTTCACGCGTGAGTACCACCCAGAAGCAACGACGCAGGCCAAGGATGGCCGTGTTGAGCGAGCTTTAAGCGCCGTCGCATGACGCCGAGCATCGCAGCCGGGCGCGCGGGAAAGGCGCGACTGTTCGAGCACAGGGATGTGCGAGTTCGCGCCGGCGCGCGCCCGGCGAGAAGCGCAGGGCAGTCGAGCCAACGGATGTTGGCTCGACCGTCATGCCGGCGCAAAGCGGTTTTGGTGACTTTTGCCGCACTCAAAAGTCACCCGCTCGCGGCAGCGAGCGGAACCAGAAAATCTTGCGAAAGACACTGGATTCCCGCTTTCGCGGGAATGACGAACAACTTTTCTCCCGCAACCAGAAGAAGGGGCATGGGCACTGACTAATCCGGCCCGTTCTGCCATCATCCGCGGCTTTCGCGCCACGGATGGTTCGCTCGAAGGATTTCCATCCATGTCAAACGAATTCGCCATCCGACGCCATGTCGGCGCGTGGGCGCTGATGTTCACGGGGTTGGGCTCGATCATCGGATCGGGCTGGCTGTTCGGCGCCTGGCGCGCGGCGCAATTGGCCGGACCCGGCGCGATCTGGGCCTGGGTGATCGGCGCGGTCGTGATACTGGTGATCGCGATCACCTATGCGGAACTCGGCGCGATGTTTCCCGAATCCGGCGGCATGGTGCGCTACGGCCATTATTCGCATGGTTCGCTGGTCGGATTCATCGCCGCGTGGGCCAACTGGATCGCGATCGCCTCGGTGATTCCGGTGGAAGCCGAAGCCTCGGTGCAATACATGGCCTCGTGGAAATGGGCGTGGGCGCAGGATCTGTTTCATCGCGCGCCCGGCGGCAAGGGCGAGCTAAGCCACACCGGCCTCGCGATCGCCGCGGCTCTGGTGATCGTGTATTTCCTGCTGAATTTCTGGAGCGTGAAGCTGTTCGCGAAGACCAATGCGGCGATCACGTTTTACAAACTGATCGTGCCGGCGTTGACCGCGATCGTGCTGATGGCGACTTCGTTCCATCAGCAGAACTTCCACATCGGCGCGCACGGCGGTGCGCATGCGATCAGCATTTCGGCCGTGCTGACGGCGGTGGCGATCAGCGGCATCGTTTTCAGCTTCAATGGATTCCAGAGTCCGGTGAATCTGGCCGGCGAAGCGCGCGACCCCGGCCGCAGCGTGCCGTTCGCGGTGATCGGTTCGATCCTGCTGGCGACGGTCGTCTATCTGCTGCTGCAGATCGCGTTTCTCGGCGCGGTCGATCCGGCGCAGATCGCAAGCGGCGGCTGGGCATCGCTCAACTACAGCTCGCCGTTCGCGGAACTGGCGTTGGCCTTGAATCTCAACTGGCTGGCGCTGCTGCTGTACTCCGATGCGTTCATCAGCCCGAGCGGCACGGGCGCAACCTACACCGCGACCACCGCGCGCATGATCTACGGCATGGAGCGCAACGGCACGTTGCCCGCGGTGTTCGGCAAGGTGCACCCGCGCTGGGGCATTCCGCGGCCGGCGATGTGGTTGAACCTCGTCGTCGCCTATCTTTTCATGTTCTTCTTCCGCGGCTGGGCGACGCTCGCCGAAGTGATTTCGGTAGCCACGATCATTTCGTACTTGACCGGGCCGGTGAGCGTCGCGGTGCTGCGCCGTACCGCGCCGGAACTGCGCCGGCCCTTGCGCATTCCTGCGTTGCCGCTGGTAGCCGGCTGCGCTTTCGTGTTCTCGACCGAATTGCTCTACTGGGCGCGCTGGCCGCGCACGGGCGAGATCATCCTGCTGATGGTGGTCGCGCTGCCGATCTGGTTCTACTACACGGCCAAGCGCGGCCGCCTGCATTTCGACCAGCAGCTGCGCGGCGCGGCGTGGCTGATCGCGTACCTCCCAGTGATCGCCGCGCTGTCTTGGATCGGCAGCGAAAAATTCGGCGGGATGGGCTGGATTCCGTTCGGCTGGGATCTGCTGGTCGTGGCGATCGCGGGCGCGATCTTCTTCGTCTGGGGCCTGGCCTGCGGCTGGCGCACGCCGGACGTGGAACGTGCCGTCGCCGATCCGGCGGCGATGTTGAAGGATTGATGGAACGTAGGCTGGGCTGGCAAGCCCAGCGTTTCGCGTTCTCACATGCTGGGCTCTGCAGCCCAGCTTACCCAGCGGCTACACCGCGAGCGCAAGCGGCGCCGCGATCCGCTCGCGCAGCGCCAACACATCCGCCAGCAACGCCTGCGCGGTGACCTCCGGTCCGGCGCCGGCGCCCTGGATCACCAGCGGCTGCGCGCGATAACGCGCGGTGGTCAACGCGAACAGGTTGTCGCAACCGGACAGGCGCGCGGCCGGATGCGCCGCATCCACTTCGCACAAACCGACACTGGCCTTGCCGTGTGCGTCCAGGCGTGCGAGATAACGCAAGACTTTCCCTTGGTCTCGCGCCGAAGCGAGTCGCGCCGCGAGCGCTGCATCCACTTCGTGCGCGCGCGCGCGAAACGCATCCGCATCCACTTCGCGCAACTGCGGCGGTACCAGATTTTCGATTTCCACTTCGTGCTCGTCCAACGCGAAACCCGATGCGCGCGCCAGGATCAGCAGCTTGCGCGCGACGTCCGCTCCGGACAGATCCGCGCGAGAATCGGGTTCGGTATAACCCCACGCGCGCGCTTCGGCGAGCAATGCGTGAAACGGCCGCGCGCCGTCGTAGTGATTGAACAGCCAGGACAGCGAACCCGAGAACACGCCTTCCAGCGCGATCAAGCGATCACCCGCGCCGCGCAAACGCCGTAGCGTCGACAACACCGGCAGGCCCGCACCGACCGTGGCCGAATCGCCGTACACACTGTCGCCCGCGCGTGCGGCATCCTGCACCGCGCGCCACGATGCCAACGTGCCGCCTACGCCTGCCTTGTTGGCGGTGATCACGTCGAAACCCGCGCGCAGCCACTCGGCGTGTTTCGCCGCGACCTGTGTCGATGCGGTCGCATCGATGATCGCGCGGCGGTCGCAATCGAATTCCTCCAGCGCGGCGAGCAGCGCCGCATCGTCGCGCGGTTCGCCGTTGCTCTCCAGCCGCACACGCGCCGTGGCGGTGCTCAAGCCGTCCGATTGCGCGTACTGCTTGCGCGAATTCGCCACGCCCACTAGCGCGATTCCGGCGCGACTAGCCGGGCCGAGTTGTTGCAGCAGCACGTTGCCGACGGCGCCGGTGCCGAGCAGCACCACACCGATGCGCGATGGACAGATTTTTGCCGGGGCATTCATGGTGCCACCTCAACGGTTTCGGACTCGCACACAGTCGCTGCGCGTTCCAGCGCGGCGCCGATGTCGGCGCACAGGTCGTCCACATCCTCGATGCCGACCGACAGCCGCAGCAGCGAATCGGAAATTCCGGCAACCCGTCTTGCGTCTGCGCTCATCGAGGCGTGCGTCATGGTGGCCGGATGCGCGACCAAGCTTTCCACGCCACCCAGCGATTCGGCCAACGTGACGTGCCGCAAGCCATCGAGAAACGCGCGCACCGCCGGCTCGCCACCGTGCAGCTCGAAGGAAAGCATCGCGCCGAAGCCGTTTTGCTGTCGCGCCGCGAGCGCGTGACCGGGATGTTCGTGCAAACCCGGCCAATAGACGCGCGCGACCGCCGGATGCGCCTGCAGCAGCGCGGCGATTGCTTCCGTGTTTTCCTGATGCACGCGCAGCCGCGCTGCAAGCGTGCGCAGGCCGCGCAGGGTCAGCCAACTGTCGAACGGCGCGCCCGTCACACCGAGGCAATTGCCCCACCATTTCAGTTGTTCCGAGACCGCCGGATCTCTCGCGATCACCGCACCGCCGACCACGTCGCTGTGTCCGTTGATGTATTTGGTAGTCGAATGCACCACGACATCCGCGCCGAGTTTCAGCGGCTGCTGCAATGCCGGCGAGAGAAAGGTGTTGTCGACCACGCACAGCGCGCCCGCCGCATGCGCGGCTTGCGCGACATGGCGGATGTCGGTGATGCGCAGCAGCGGATTGGACGGCGTTTCCACCCACACCAGCGCAGGCTTCGAATCGAGCGCCGCGCCCAGGGCGAGCGGATCGGTGAGATCGACGAAGCGCACGGCGAAGCGGTTCTTCTTCGCCCACGCATCCAGCAATCGCCACGTGCCGCCGTAGCAATCGTGCGCAGCGACGATCGTCGCACCGGCCGGCACCAGTTCCAGCAGCAGCGCAACCGCGGACATGCCGCTGGAAGTCACCACGGCGCCCGCACCGTGCTCGAGTTCGCACAAGGCTTCGGCCAGCAGATCGCGCGTGGGATTGCCGCTGCGCGTGTAATCGTATTGGCGCTTGCCGTCGAAACCGGCGAAGGCGAAATTGCTGGAGAGGTGCAGCGGCGGCGTGACGGCGCCATGCGCGGGATCGCGATCGATGCCGGCGCGCACGGCGCGGGTACAGCGGGCGGGCTGCTGCGAGGGAAACTGGGGCGATTGACTCATTTCGATTCTCCGGCCTTTGTGGCGTCATGCGGCGGGCCGGAGTCTCGGCGCGGCGCAAGGGAGGAGAGCTTGCTGCCGCGCTTCGACCCATCTCCCGGCGATTCGGAAACCGAATCTCCGCAGGACTTGGCACCTTGCGAAAGCGTCTTCGCGGGTTGCCCCGGCTTCAAAGGGCCTGTCCCTCAGCCGGTCGTGATGG
>DATFCO010000069.1:0-6379 GCA_035253005.1 Rhodanobacteraceae bacterium | reverse complement strand
CGCGCGCGGTGCGGGTCTTCGCGCCAGCTCTCCGCCTGCTCGGCCTCGACCTGCGCGAACTCGGAGAAATAGAAGATCGCGATCTCGGTGACGATGCCGACGATCATGGTCATGCCCATCATCGCCGAGATGTTCAATTCGATGCCGGTGATCCACAGGCCGATGAAGACCGCGCAAATCGCAAGCAAGGGCATCAGCAATACCGCGATGGCCACGCGGAAGCTTTCATACAGAAACAACAGCAAGGTGAACACCAGTGCGATGGCGGCGAGCAGCACCAATTCCAGGCCGCGGAAGGCTTCCTGCTGCTGCTGGTAAAGCCCACCCAGCTCGTAATACATGCCGGGCGGCAACTCGCCGCGCACGTCCAGCACCTTCTGCACGTCGGCGACGGTCGAACCCAGATCGCGCCCGCTGATGCGCGCGGTCACCGCAACCATGCGCTTGAGATTTTCCCGGTCGATTTCCGGCTGGCCGTGTTGTACCTGCAGGGTGGCCACACGCGACAAGGGAAACACGTGGCCGTTGCCGTCGCTGATCGGCAATCGCTCGAGTTGCTCGATGCGCGCGCGATCGAATGGCGGCAGCCACACGCGCACGCCGACCATCTTCGGGCCTTGCGGCAGTTCCGCCGCGACCGTGCCCGCCGCCGCGGCGGCGACTTGATCGGCCACGCCCTGCGGATCCACTCCGGCCAGCGCGGCCTTTACCGGATCGACCTGCACTTCCAGCGCGTCGCCCGCCGGATTGACGCCGTCCAGCACGCCCACCACGCCGTCGATCCTGCCGATCTGCGCGGCCACTTTTTTCGCGGTCGCGTTCAACACCGCCGGATCGTCCGCGAACAGCTTGATCTCGATCGGTTGCGGCACTTCGGTCAGATCGCCGATCAGGTCTTCCATTAATTGTGCAAGATCGATATCCAGTCCCGGCACCTGCGTCTCGACTTTCGAGCGGATGTCGTCCATCACGTCATCGATCGGCGGACGGCTGCCATTCTTCAGGCGGATGAAATAATCGCCGGTATTGGCTTCGGTCAGTCCGCCGCCCAGTTGCAAACCCGTACGCCGCGAATAGGTGTCCACGTAAGGGTTGGCGCGAATGATCGCCTCGACCTTGTTGAGCAGGCGGTCGGTTTCCTCCAGCGAGGTGCCGGGTGGCGCGATGTAATCGAGGATGAAACCGCCTTCGTCCATGTGCGGCATGAAGCCCGTTCCGACGGAGGTGTACGCGATGAATCCCAGAGCCAGCAACGGAATCACGCCGATCAGCAGCAACGCGGGTTTGTGCAGCACGCGTTGCAGCGTACGTTCGTAGCCCTGCAGCGCACGCTGCGCGAAGCGGCCGGGTGGTTGCTCGTGCGCGTGGCGTTCGTCGATCAATCTTTCCGCCAGCAGTGGCACGGCGATCCAGGCCAGCAGATAGGAAATCAGCAATGCGCTCGCCATGGTCAGCGACAAGGCCTTGAAGAACGCACCGGTCACGCCGGTGAGGAAGGCCAGCGGCAGGAAGATGATGATCGTCGCGGCCGAGGAACCGGTCAGCGGACGGGTGAATTCCCAGGCTGCGTAGGCGATGCGCTCGTGCACATGGCCTTGTGCATCGCGCAGCCGTCGCATGATGTGCTCCAGCATCACGATCACGTCGTCGATGATCAGACCGACCGCCGCCGCCATGCCGCCCAGCGTCATCATGTTGAAGCTCATGTGCAGCACTGACAGCAGCAGGATGGTGATCGCCAATGTGGCCGGCACCACCAGCATCGCCACGAAGATCACCCGCGTGTTGCGCAGGAATACGAACAGCACCAGCCCCGCCAGCACGATGCCGATCAGTATCGCGTCGCGCACGCTGCTGGCCGCGCCGCGCACCAGTTGCGTCTGGTCGTACCAGGTCGCGATCTTTACGCCTTTCGGAAGCTGCGCCCGGTAGGCGTCCAGCCGCGCCTTCACATCCGTCACCATCTGCACGCTGTTGGCCGCAGGTTGCTGATAAACCAGCATCAGCACCGCGGGACGGCCATCCGCGTTTACGCGCACCCATTGCGGCTGCGCGCTCAGACGCACCTGCGCGATGTCGCCGACCTTCACCACCCCGCGCGTGTCCGCGCGCAGCACGATTCCGCGCAAGGCGGTGAGGTTCGTCGGCTGATTGTTTGCCAGCAGCAGGAACAACTTGTAGTGATCGGTCAGCCGCCCCAGCGCGGAGATGTCGGCCGCGCGTCCCACCGCGCGCACGACGTCGTCCATTGTCAGGTCCTGCGCCCGCAATTTGTCCGCGTCCACATCGATGTGGTATTCGCCGACCGCGCCGCCCTGCACGTCTACCCGCGCCACGCCATTGACGCCGCTGATCAGCGGGCGCAGCTGATACTGCGCGAGGTCGTACAACTGCGTGGGCGAAAGCGTGTTGCTGCGCAGACTGTATGCAAGGATCGGGAATACGGTCGGATCGAGGCGTTCGGTGGAAATGCGCGTGCCGGCGGGTAGATCGGGCAGCACCTCGCCCACCGCGGCGTTGACGTCGAGAAAGGCGCGGCTCATGTCCTCGCCCCAGTCGAAACTCACGTTGACTTCGGCGCTGCCGCGGCTAGTGGCCGAGCGCACGTCGCGCACGCCGCGCACGCGCCGGATGGCCTCCTCCACCGGCGTGGTCACCGCAACCACCATCTGATCCGCGGGCCGGTCGCCGGCGTCCAGGGTCAGGCGCACACGCGGGAACGCCACGTCCGGAAAAAGCGAAACCGGCAAGCGCAACGCCGCCACCACGCCGCCCAGCGCCAGGATCAGGCACAGGAACAGCAACGAGCGCCGATGCGCATGCATCCACTGCGTGACGGTCGCGCGCTCGCTCATGGCTGCGCGGTCTTGACCGCGTCGCCGTCGGACAACTCGTATGCGCCCAGCGTAATCACGGGCGCGCGCGCATCCAGCTTGCCCGTCACGCCGGCCGGATCGCCCGCCGGCGAAAGGACTTTCACATCCACGCGGTGCGCCTTGCCTTGCTCGATCTGGAAGATGTAATCGCCCTGTTCGTCATTGAGCAGCGCATTACGGGGCACCGCCCAGGCCTGGAACTGCGCGACATCGATCCTGCCGGAAAGCGCGGTGCCCGCGGCCAGACCGGCCGGATCGTCGACGGTGGCCAGCACATCCACCAGGTGCGATTGCGGATCGAGCGCATCGGCCACCGTGACGACCGTTCCGTGCAGTTCACCGCTGCCGTACACCGGCTGGACGGCTACGTTCATGCCTGCGCGGATGCGTGCGGCCCGTTCGGGTTCCACGCCCAACAATGCGGCCAGCGCGACCTGCGGCGTGAATTCGACCAGCTTGCTACCCGCCGCGAAACGTTCGCCCAGTTGCACATCCAGCGCGGTGATCACGCCGTCGGCGGGCGCGGCAAGCGTGGTGACGGCCTGCGCGCCGCCAAGTTTTGCCTGCGCATCCAATGCGGCCTTCGCATCTGCCAGGGCCTTGCGAGCGGCATCCAGTTGCGAGTTGGTCGCGAGTTTTTCGTCGTGCAGACGTTGGGTGCGCGTCAATTCCGCGCGCGCCTGATTCACCGTGTTCAACGCCTGCTGATAGGCGCTCACCGCGTTCGGGTCGGTGGCAATGCGCAGCAGCGGCTGGCCTTTGCGTACGCGGCGCCCCGGCGTGATCTCGGCGGCAATCACCTGCCCGGCCTGCGGCAAGGTCAAGGTCTGCGCGTGACGCGTGTCGCCGGTGAGCGTGCCGTACGCTTCGACATAATCGTGGAAGATCTGCCGCACCGGCATCGCGGTGTTTACCGCGACTACGGCCGATGTTTCCGAGTCGGAGGATTCGCTGCCGGAGCAGGCAGCCAGCGTCAGCAGCAAACACGTGGCGCATGCGCGAAACAAAGTGTTCATGGCGAATTCCGATCTTCCGTTGACGACCCGTCCGGCCACGCACCGACCAGCGTGTCCAGCGCGATCGCCTGCTCGTCGGCATTCTGTTGCAACGCGAGCAGATCCGTATCGGCGGCGAGCGAACTGGCGCGGATGGCGAGATAGGTCGGCCAGTCGAGCGTCCCATTAGCAAACGCACGCTGCGCGGCCTCGCGCGCCTGCGTCAATTGTGCGGCGTGTGCGCGCAGCGCCGGCCGCTGGTCGTCGTAGCTGCGCACCGCCGCCAGCAGACGAGCCACGTCGTTGCGATCGGTGAGCAGGCGCGATTCGTACTCATCGCGCAGCTTCTGCCGCGTGGCGCGCTCTATGGCGATTTGCCCGCGGTTGCCGTCGAACAGCGGCAGCGACAGGCCGACGGAAAATCCCTTGGTGTAGATGTTGCTGGTGTCGCGCGCGCGCACGAAGCCGAGGGTGATCGCAGGAAACTGCGCCAGCACCGCCTCGCGCAATTTTTGTTGCTGCGATTCGTAGCCCGCTTGCAGCGCCAGCAGATCGGGACGGCGCTCTGGCATCTCTTGCACCGCTTTCGCCACTTGAGCTGCATCGGGCACCGAAGTGTACGGCGCGCCGACCAGATGCAGCGGAATCGAGGCATCCAGCCCGAGCAGGTCGTGCAGATCGCGCTGCGCGGTATCGAGCTGCCGCTGCGCTTCCGCGAGCTTGTTGTCCACGTCGCTGGCGGCGTCGAGTCCTGCGCTGGCGCTGTCATAAGTGAGGTCGCCAGCTTTCAAGGCGCGTTCGACGTATCCGTTGATCGGCGTCAGTGCATCGTGTTCGGCCTGCAGGCGCGCGACCAGAACGCGCGACGAATACACCTTGTTGAACAAGGTGCGCGCCTGGGCGATCGTCTGCCATTCGCTCCACAGCAGATTCAGATGCACCTCGCGCCTGTCGGCCTTTGCCGAAGCCACGCGCGCCGAGCGCGTCAACAGATCGCCGACATTCCAGGTCAAACCGAGATTGAACGCCGGAGTGTCTTCCGCTTGCCCCGGATCGGGATGATCGTGTTCGTAACTGAGTTGCGGATCGGGCAGCAGCCCGGCAGCGAACGCCTGCGCACGCGCGATGCGCTCGCCATCGCGCTGCGAACGCAAGTCCGGATTGTTGGCCACCGCCAGCATCGCGACTTCGGTGACGTCCAGTCCATCGGACGGGTCGAAACGGTGCTCGCGCAGTGCCTGGACGGGCATGGATGCCGCGGAAACGGTGATGTCGGCGAGCTGCCGTGACGCGGGCGCGCTGTCCAGCGGCAGCGGACGATAGGTCGCGCACGCGGACAAAGCCGCGCAAAGGGCCAACATTCCGCTTTTACCGATTTTGAGGGCGCGCATGGTTCGGCAGTGTGGCGGGCAAATCTTAAATTTTCCTTTGAGGCCGCTGACGAAACCGAGGAAAGGGTCGCTGTGTCGCCGGAGATAGCCCGCAATCGCGTGAAGACACGGCATTCCGGAGCCGATCGCTTGCGATCAGTAGTAATAAGCGGCCAGCCGGCGCGCGATGGAAAGCGGTAATCGCAAGCAGCCATCCATGGAGCGAACGCCCGCCCGGCCGTCCGTAGCCGGTCGCTCGTCGACCCAGCAGATGCCATTACTCGCGCCATCCATGGCGCTCACCCTTAGGGCCAGCTTCGCTGTTCGCGCGCGCTCCCGGCGCGCGCAGTCAAGGCGATCGTAAGCGCAGCCGCTCGCCCTACTCTTGCATGGCGATAGCCATGTGCGAATAGATCGCCGCCAGGAAAGCACAAAACGAAAAAACCCCGCCCATTCGGGCGGGGTCTTCTTCGTTTAAGCCCCTGGCGGTGACCCGATCTGCGCGCATCGTTGCGCGCAATTATGTTGTCGCGCGCAGCGCGACTCCTCCCTGAGCTCATCGCTTGCGATCAGCGGACATAATGCCCACCGCCGGGGCGCGAGACGTTAGTGTCCAAGAAAGTTGAACAAAGAAAAACCCTCGAGGATTCCTCGAGGGTTTTGATTAAGCCCCTGGCGGTGACCTACTCTTGCATGGCTTGAGCCACACTACCATCGGCGCTGGCGCGTTTCACTTCCGAGTTCGAGATGGGATCGGGTGGGACCACACCGCTATTGCCGCCAGGGAAAGGGTGCGAAGCGCGCACGAAAACATGCGTCGCTTCGGCAATGGATCTTGGAATGTGACAAGCGTTTGATTCGATCAAACCTCGACGTGCAGTTGAAGCAGTGCTTCCCTTGCGGGAGCACATCAAAAGCGAAGCGTCTTGGGGTTATATGGTCAAGCCGCACGGATCATTAGTACGCGTAAGCTGAACACATTGCTGTGCTTGCACACCGCGCCTATCAACCTCGTGGTCTTCGAGGGTCCTTCAGGGGCCTTGCGGCCCGGGAGATCTCATCTTGGTGCGCGCTTCCCGCTTAGATGCTTTCAGCGGTTATCGCTTCCGTACATAGCTACCCGGCAATGCCATTGGCA
>DATFCO010000068.1:0-7409 GCA_035253005.1 Rhodanobacteraceae bacterium | reverse complement strand
CGGCGGCCACGGCGAAGTCGGGCGAGCGCTGGCGGCGATCGAAGCCGCGGAATGCGCCGGCTTCGACGCACTGAAGATCAATTGCGTGGTGCTGCGCGGCGTCAACGAGGAGAGCGTGTTGCCGTTGGCGGAGCGTTTTCGCGGCACGCAACACGTGCTGCGTTTCATCGAATACATGGATGTCGGCACCTTGAACGGCTGGCGTGCCGATCGCGTCCTGCCCGGCGCGGAACTGCGCGCGCTCATCCACGCATGCTGGCCGCTGGAGCCGCTACCGCGCGGCGCGTCATCCGAAACGGCGAGCCGATGGCGCTACGCAGACGGCGCCGGCGAGATCGGTTTCATCGATTCGGTGAGCGCGCCGTTCTGCGGCGATTGTACGCGCGCGCGACTGTCCGCCGACGGCAAGCTGTACACCTGCCTGTTCGCGCGCAACGGGCATGATCTGCGCGTGCCGTTGCGCGGCGGCGAATCGGACGACGCGCTGCGCGCACGCATCGCGGGTATCTGGAGCCTGCGCGGCGACCGCTACAGCGAACGCCGGGCCGAACTGCGCGCCGCAGGAGTGCTGGAGCATGTCGAGATGTACAGAGTAGGAGGCTGAGTGCAGCGGAAGAAATTGAGCCACCTCGACGCATCGAACCATCCGCGCATGGTCGATGTCGGCGGCAAGGACGTGACCGCGCGTAGCGCGGCGGCGCAGGCGCTGGTGCGCTTTCCGCTTGAAGTCGCGCGCGCGTTGCGCGGGGGCGGCATGCGCGGAAAGAAAGGGCCGGTGATCGACACTGCGATCGTCGCCGGCACGCTGGCGGCCAAGCGCACGCACGAGCTGATCCCGTTCTGCCATCCGCTGATGATCGAACGCTGCGCCTTGGTTGCGGAATTCATCTCGGAAACAGACCTGGCAATCCGCTGCGAAGTCGCGGTGTCGCACAAGACCGGCGTGGAAATGGAAGCGCTGACCGGCGCCAGCATCGCCGCGCTCACCGTCTACGACATGTGCAAGGCGCTGTCGCACGAGATCGTGATCGCGGAGGTGCGACTGCTGGAGAAGTCCGGTGGCAAGCGTGAGGTGCGCGGCGGAAAAGTGCTGGCCGATGCGAAAAAGCGGAGCAGGGTGCGCCAATGAACTACACCTTGCTGTATTTCGCTTCGCTGCGCGACGCGGCCGGTTGTGCGCAGGAAGACGTCATCAGCGGAGCGCGCGCTCCACGCGCGCTCTATGCGGAAGCCGCAACGCGGCATGGTTTCAGAATGCCGCTGGAACGCGTGCGTGTCGCCGTGAACGGCGAATTCGCGGACGTGGATTCCGCGTTGCGCGACGGCGATGAAATCGCGTTCCTGCCGCCGGTGAGTGGCGGATGAAAACCTTCTCGCTCAGCGAAACCGCGATCGACGCATCGACCTTGCTGCGCGAACTCGAAAGCGATCGCATCGGTGCGATCGTCACTTTCGAAGGCCGCGTGCGCGATCACAACGATGGCCGCACGGTGAATGGATTGACATATCAGGCCTACGCCGAACTCGCCGAAGCCGAAGGCGCGAAGATCATCGAGGAAGCGCGCGCACGATTCGAAATCTCGCAAGCGATCTGCGTGCACCGCATCGGCGAATTGAAGCTGGGCGAGCTCGCCGTGTGGGTGGGCGTCGGCGCCGCGCATCGCGATGCGGCATTCGCGGCCTGCCGCTACATCATGGATGAAGTGAAAGCACGCGTACCGATCTGGAAACGTGAGCACTACGCGCAAGGCGAAGCCGAGTGGCTGCATCCCTCGGCTTGAACGTTATCGTCAAGCCGACACGTCGTCCAGAAAAGTCGCCGATGGCGCGAAGAACAGCGCGCCCGTGACAGCCTTGCTGAAATCCAGCAGACGGTCGTAGTTGCCCGGCGGCCGGCCGACGAACATGTTGGTCAGCATCTGCTCGATGCGGTGCGGCGAGCGCGCGTAGCCGGCGAAATAGGTGCCGAACTCGCCTTTGCCGATCTCGCCGAACGGCATGTTATCGCGCACGATGTCGAGTTGCCTGCCGTTTTCCACGATCGTGGTCAGCGCATTGTGCGCGCAGGTAGGTTTGACCGCGTCGCTCAATTCGATGTCGGAGAGTTTCTCCCGACCCATGATCTTCACCTGCTGCTCGACCGGCAGCGCGTTCCATGCCTTCAGATCGTGCAGATATTTCTGCACCAGCACGTAACTGCCACCGGCGAACGCCGCATCCTCCTCGCCGACAATGGCGGCCTCGACCGCGGCCTGATCCACGGGATTTTCCGTGCCGTCGACGAAACCGAGTAGGTCGCGGTCGTCGAAGTATTTGAAACCGTGTACTTCGTCGAAGACGGACACAGCATCGCCGAGCCGCGACATCACCTGCATGGCGATTTCGAAACACAGGTCCATGCGCGTGGCGCGGATGTGGAAGAGGATGTCGCCGGACGTGGAGACCGCATGATGCACGCCGCGGATTTCCTGAAACGGATGCAGGTCTTTCGGACGCGGTTGGCCGAACAAACGATTCCAGGCATCCGAGCCGAATGCCATCACGCACGACAGCCGGCTTTCCAGATCTCGAAAACCCACTGCGCGCAGCAGGCCCGAGAGATCGCCGCAAAGCGAGCGCACCGACGCGCGTGCCGCGTCGCCCGGATTCAGAGTCACGATCAGAAAAATCGCCGCTCGCGTGAGCTTGGTGGCGACCGGTTGCGGGATCGGGGTAGACATGCGAGCCCTTGCTGCATCGACGGATGCAGTTTAGATGAGGCGATACGCGAAAGGCGGCGGCTCCGCCAGCGTGAACTCCGGCGCCCGAATCGAACGATACCGTTGCTTCCTTCCGGACCTGGCGGGGTTTTCGATCTATCGTCGCGGAGGCGCCAACGGAGCCACCATGAACTTCAAACTGGCGGAGAGGGCGGGATTCGAACCCGCGAAGCGGGGTTAAGCCGCTTACACACTTTCCAGGCGTGCTCCTTCAACCACTCGGACACCTCTCCAATTCGCAGCTATCCTGCGATAGCTGCGGCGAGCCGCACAGGATACCGGGCTGAAACCTGTCGAACAAGCACAGCAGAACGATTGTGCTTGGTCTGCGCACGAGCCCTTGGCACAATGCGACATTGCCCAGACATTATGCGCATGTCCTATCAAGTCCTCGCCCGCAAGTGGCGGCCGAAAATCTTCACCGAACTGGTCGGCCAGGAACACGTGGTGCGCGCGTTGACGCACGCGCTGGATTCCGGGCACATGCATCACGCCTATCTGTTCACCGGCACGCGCGGCGTGGGCAAGACCACCATCGCGCGCATTTTCGCGAAATCCTTGAACTGCGAACGCGGCCAGTCCTCGCATCCCTGCGGTGAATGCGCCGTGTGCGCGGCGGTGGATGCGGGTCGCTTCGTGGATCTGATCGAAATCGACGCAGCCAGCAACACCGGCGTGGACGACGTGCGCGAGGTGATCGAGAACGCGCAGTACGCGCCGGCGCGCGGCCGCTACAAGGTGTATCTGATCGACGAGGTGCACATGCTCTCGCGCAACGCCTTCAACGCGCTGCTTAAGACGCTGGAAGAACCGCCGGAGCATGTGAAGTTCCTGCTCGCGACCACCGATCCACAGAAGCTGCCGGTGACGGTGTTGTCGCGGTGCCTGAAGTTTTCATTGAAGCGGCTTTTGCCGGAGCAGATCGCGCAGCAGATGCGGATGATCCTCGCCGCCGAAGGCGTGAAGTTCGAGGACGATGCGATTGTCGAACTCTCGCGTGGCGCGGATGGTTCGTTGCGCGACGGCTTGTCGCTGCTCGATCAGGCCATCGCCCATGGCGGCGGCGAGCTGCGCGCGGACGATGTGCGTGCGATGCTCGGCACGATCGCCGGCAGCGAAGTCGGTGCGCTGCTGAACGCGCTGGCGAGAAACGATGGACAGGCGCTGCTGGCCGAAGCCGACCGCGTGTCCGCGCTGGCGCCGGACTTCGGTTCGGTGCTGGATCAGCTCGCAAGCGCCTTACACCGCATCCAGTTGCGGCAATTGGTACCTGAGTTTTCTGCGCCGGGAAGCGCCGGTGATCAACAGCTCGACGCACTCGCCTCGAAACTAGATCCCGAGGACGTGCAGCTCTGGTATCAGTTCGCGTTGAACGGCCGGCGCGAATTGCCGTATGCGCCCGATCCACGTTCGGGTTTCGAGATGACGTTGTTGCGGATGCTGGCGTTCCGTGGCAGCGCCGAAGGCAAGGCATCCACCACATCGCAACCGGCAAAGCCGATCCCAAAGGAATCCTCAACTGCGCGAGTCGGGCCGCCATCGAAGTCCGCAAGCACGCAAGCCGCGCGTTCCCCGGTTGTGTCCGCAAGTGCGACGGCATCCGAACAGGAAAAATCAGAACCATTGCCGCTGCAAGCCAACGGCTTGCCCGATTGGGAGCAGTGGATCGCGCGCGCGCAGTTGGGTGGCCCTGTCGGTCAACTCGCGCGCCACGCTGCGCCGAAATCGCTGGATGGCAATGCGTTGACGCTGGCATTGAAACCCGAACACCAACATCTGGCCGACTACTTCGGCTCGGAGTTGCAGCAGCAATTGGGCCGCGCGCTGGGCAAACCTTTGCGCGTGCGATTCGTGCCGGATGTGGAAGTGGAAACGCCAGCCGCGCGTGCGGCGCGCGAGCGCTCGGCCGAACAGGCCGCGGCCGAACGCGCGATCGAGGAAGATCCCGCCGTGCAGGCCTTGCAACGCGAGCTCGGTGCCAAGGTGATTCCGGAAAGCGTGCGGCCCGTGCGGCGCGACAATGCATGACGGCAGGTAGATTCGAGTGAACCCATGAAAGCGCAAATCGGACAAGTGATGCAGCAGGCGCAGCGCATGCAGGAAGAAATGAAGCGCGCCCAGGAAGAGATCGCGAAGCTCGAGGTCACCGGCAATGCCGGCGCCGGCATGGTGAGCGTCGTCATGACCGGCCGCCACGAAGTGCGCCGCGTGCAGATCGACCGCAAGCTGATGGCGGACGATCCGGAGATGGCCGAGGACATGATTGCCGCGGCGGTCAACGATGCGGTCAACAAGGTGGCGGAGGCGACTCAGCAGAAGCTGGGCGGTGTCGCACAGGGTCTGAACCTGCCGCCTGGATTGAAGCTCCCGTTCTGATGAGCGACGGTTCCAATCTCCTCGCCGAACTGATAGAAGCGCTGCGCTGCCTGCCCGGCGTCGGCGCCAAAAGCGCGCAGCGCATGGCGTTCCATGTGCTGGAACGCGACCGCAACGGCGGCGCGCGGCTGGCACGTGCGCTGGATCGAGCCGTGCAGCGCATCGGCCATTGCACGCGCTGCCGCAATTTCAGCGAATCGGAAATCTGTGCGCTGTGTGCAAGCCCGTCTCGCGACGCGCACACGCTGTGTGTGGTCGAAACGCCCGCCGATCTGCTGGCGATCGAGCAGGCCACCGGATTCCGCGGCCGCTATTTCGTGCTGATGGGTCGTCTGTCGCCGCTGGATGGGTTGGGGCCGGAAGAACTCGGCCGCGACCTGTTGCAGCGCCGCCTGCGGGAAGACGAAGTACGCGAACTGGTGATCGCCACCAATCCGACCGTCGAAGGTGAAGCCACTGCGCACTGGCTGGCAGGTCTCGCGCGCGCAGCGAGCGTGCGCGCGACGCGGCTGGCGCACGGCGTGCCGCTGGGCGGCGAACTGGAATACGTCGATCGCGGCACGCTGGCGCACGCGTTCGGCAGCCGGCAAACTCTCGAATAACCGTCATTCCGGACGCGGAGAAGCCGCGATCCGGAATCTGCTCTTCATCGACTTGTGCAAAAGCGGATTCCGGGTTCTGCCGCGAATTCTTCGCGGCAGCCCCGGAATGACGACATGGTTGTTATGCTTCGTCCGATTTCCGATTTCCGATTTCCGATTTCCGATTTCCGATTTCCGCCATGACCGACACGATTTTCGACAAGATCATCCGCCGCGAGATTCCGGCCGACATCGTCTACGAGGACGACGACATCCTCGCGTTCAAGGACATCGCACCGCACGCGCCGGTGCACGTGCTGTTCGTGCCGAAGAAAGCACTGGCGACCCTGAACGATGCAGGTCCGCAGGACGCGGAACTGTTGGGCAAGTTGCTGCTGGCCGCCGCGGCGTATGCCAAGCGCGAAGGCTTCGCGGAGAAGGGCTATCGCTGCCTGATCAACTGCAACGTTGACGGCGGCCAGACGGTATTCCATCTGCACCTGCATCTGCTGGCGGGGAGAAAGCTGAGGGAGCCGCTGGGGTAACAGAAACCTGCATTCTGAACCCTGTTGCTAAGCTCGCGCGTCCCGCGCTCGCTAAGTCGAAATTGCGAAGCGATTGAGGCCGGCCCTCCCTCACGCTGCGCACACGATGCGATTCAACGCATCGCGTAAGCGCGCACCGTTCGACCTGCTCGGGCGTTCGCCAGCGCAGCCGATGCCATTCAAGGCATCGGCTAAGCGCGCTGTCTCACCCCGCCAATCCCACCTCATCCAGAAACTTCTCCGCATCCAGCGCGGCCATGCAACCGAAGCCGGCTGAAGTGACGGCCTGGCGATAAACCTGATCGGCCACGTCACCCGCGGCGAACACGCCGCGCACCGATGTCGCGGTCGCGCCGCCTTCCAGCCCGGTTCGAATCTTGATATAGCCGTTGCTCATGTCGAGCTGGCCTTCGAAGATGCTGGTGTTGGGCGTGTGGCCGATCGCCACGAACATGCCGCTGACCGCGATTTCGCGCTTGGCTCTACCGTCCGTGCTGCGCAGGCGCACGCCGGTCACGCCGGAATCGTCGCCCAGCACTTCGTCGACGGTGTGGTTCCATACCAGATCGACCTTGCCCGCGCGCGCCTTCTCGAACAGCTTGTCCTGCAGGATTTTTTCCGCGCGCAACTTGTCGCGTCGATGCACCAGGGTGACCTTGCGGCAGATGTTGGCGAGGTAAAGCGCTTCCTCCACCGCCGTGTTGCCGCCGCCGATCACGGCGACATCCTGGTCGCGAAAGAAGAATCCGTCGCAGGTGGCGCAGGCCGATACACCGCGGCCCTTGAACTTCTCTTCCGACTCGATGCCGAGGTATTTCGCATCCGCGCCGGTAGCGATGATCAGCGCGTCGCAACTGTATTCGCCGTTGTCGCCTTTCAGTCGGAATGGCCGCTGCGACAAGTCGGCGCTGTGGATGTGATCGAAAACGATCTCGGTATCGAAACGTTCGGCGTGTTTCAGCAGCCGCGCCATCAGGTCCGGTCCCTGCACGCCGGCATCGTCGCCCGGCCAGTTGTCCACGTCGGTGGTGGTCATCAACTGTCCGCCTTGCGCGAGACCCGTGATCAGCATCGGCTTCAAGTTCGCGCGCGCGGCATACACCGCGGCGGTGTAGCCGGCGGGTCCCGAACCGAGGATCAGCAGACGC
>DATFCO010000067.1:0-24604 GCA_035253005.1 Rhodanobacteraceae bacterium | reverse complement strand
TGCTGCACGAACAACCCGATGCGGCCGAATGGATCGGCATCGCGCTGATCGGCTTCGCGCTGCTGAGTTTGAACTTCACGCGCCGCTCCCCGAGTAAAGTGTGCAATCATCCCTGATTGCCAAGATCAAAAAGCGGCCATCCATGGCCGCACTTTTGGAGAAAAGCATGGCCGCGGCGTTGCCCCGCTCCGAAGAAATCCGCATCGCCGTGATCGGCCTCGGCTATGTCGGCCTGCCGCTGGCGGTGGGGTTCGGGCGCGTCCTGCCCACCCTCGGTTTCGACATCAATTCAGCACGCATCGCCGAGCTGAAGGAGTTCCGCGATCACACCCTGGAAGTTTCTTCCGACGCGCTGCGCGAAGCGAAACACCTGCGCTGCAGCAACGACGAAAAGGATCTTTCCGGTTGCAACGTCTTCATTGTTACGGTGCCCACGCCGATCGATTCCTTCAAGCGTCCAGATCTGCGCCCGCTGGAGTCGGCCAGCGCCACGGTCGGGCGCGCCATCCGGCGCGGCGGCATCGTGATCTACGAATCGACGGTTTATCCGGGCGCGACCGAGGAAATCTGTGTGCCGATCGTCGAGCGCGAATCGGGCTTGAAATTCGACGTGGATTTCTTCGCCGGCTACAGCCCCGAGCGCATTAATCCCGGCGACCGCGAGCACCGGCTGGAAACGATCGTGAAAGTGGTGGCCGGCTCGACGCCGCAAGCCGCGGAGTTCGTGGATGCCTTGTATCGCAAAGTGGTCAAGGCCGGCACGCACCGCGCATCCAGCATCCGTGTGGCGGAAGCGGCCAAAGTGATCGAGAACACGCAGCGCGATCTCAATATCGCGCTGATCAACGAACTGGCGCTGATCTGTCATCGGCTCGGCATCGACACCGGCGAGGTGCTCGCCGCCGCCGGCACGAAGTGGAATTTCCTGCCGTTCCGCCCCGGGCTGGTCGGCGGTCATTGCATCGGTGTCGATCCGTATTACCTGACCCACAAGGCGCAGCAGATCGGCTATCACCCGGAGGTGATCCTGTCCGGTCGCCGTATCAACGACGGCATGGGTCAGCACGTCGCGCAGCGCGTGATCAAGCTGATGACGCAGCGGCGCGTGCACGCCGCCGGTTCGCACGTGCTGATCCTCGGTCTCGCGTTCAAGGAAAACTGCCCTGATCTGCGTAACACGCGCGTGATCGACGTGATCGAGGAGTTCCGCGGCTACGACGCGCAGGTCGACGTGCACGATCCCTGGGTGGACGCGGACGAGGCGCGGCACGAATACGGACTGGATCTGGTGCGCGAACTGAAGCCCGACAGCTACGACGCGATCATCCTCGCTGTCGGCCACAAACAGTTCGTCGAGATGGGCGCGAACAAATTACGCGCTTTGGGCAAACCCGGCTGCGTGCTGTTCGACGTCAAGCATCTGTTGCCGCTGGAGGCAGTGGATGGGAGGTTGTAGGCGCTTAGTGGCGCGCGCTCGCCTCCGATGCTAGCGGCAATTCCAGCCAACTCGGATGCTGCGGATCGAGGTGCACCGAAATGGTCGCGGTGCGCGCGTCCTTCGCGGTCTCGTAGCCGATGCGCCCGCCGGAGTTGTAATTCTTCTGCAAGTCCGGAATGTTGATCGGCCCCAGCACTACGCGCAGCCGAGTGCCTTTCGGTAGTTGCCGCACGGTGAAATAGAAGCCGTCGAAGCGCCACGGCTCGATCGCGCCGGGTATCGCGGGTTGCGCTTTCGTCATGCCGTGGCGGAAACGCGCGCGCATCATGTCCTGACCCAGCACCAGCGTGCGGCCGTCGGGCGAGACCGCGTCGATTTCCGCACCGACATCGGCATCGGGCGTGTCGATGGAAATGTTCGCGAGCAACTGCATCACGCCTGCAATCGTGGTCGGCGCGGCCAGCGGATCGCTCATGTAGATCAGGCGATTGGCCTTGTATGCCTCGTCCGAGTGCACGAGGTAGTCGTTGCCGGAATCCTTCAGCAGTTGGTTTGCCGGCGTCAGAGCCAGCGGATCGTCGCGGAAAGTATCGGCGGATTGCTGGGGCGGCTGCGCTGTCGTCAGCACACCGGCATGAAACACGTCGTTCGCCGCGCCGTCGGGCGAGGACAGATACAAACGCAATTTGTGATCGGACAAGTCCTTCAACGAGTCGGCATGCCGCCATTCGTCCGCGCCCATCACCCAGTAGTTGACGCGCTCGCTCAGCATCTTCGGGCGTTTGCCGCCCTTCAAAATCCAGTCGAAGAAATCGATGTGCAACTGGTCGATGTCCAGCACCGATTTCTTGTCGAAGGTGAGGCCGCCCAGCTTCTCCTGCGGATGCCGCGTGCCGGGGTGATCCCACGGCCCCATCAACAGATAAAAATGCTGCTTCGCTTTCGCCGAAGCGTTAGCCATGAATTCGCGGTAGTAGCGCAACGCACCGGGCTGGTCGCCGTCGAAATAGCCGGTGATGGTGAGGATGGGAATGTCTATCGCCGCATAGTCGGCCGGCTTGGGATTGAAGGCGACCCAGTAGTCGTCATAGCCCGGATGATCCAGCCATTGCAGGAACGCATCGCGATTGGCGCCGGCGAGATCGGCCAACCGATAGAACGGCTGATTCTTCTCGTACGCATCGACGAAGCGCGTGCGCCAGTACTTGCCGTCGCCGAACAGGTTGTCCTGGCCCGTGTGGCCGCTGGTGTAAGCCAGCCACTGCGCCGTGTAGCTGAGGAAAATGCCCTTCGGCTGCGGGTAATCCCAGCCCGGATACACCGCCGCGGTCGGTACCGCCGCGGCCAGATGCGCCGGATGTTGCGCGAGGATCTGCCATTGATCCATGCCGCGATAGGAGCCGCCGCTGGTAACGACGCGGCCGTCGCACCACGGCTGCTTCGCCAGCCACGCGATCACGTCGGCGCCATCCGGCCCGTTGCCGTACAGCGGGTTGTACTTGCCTTGCGACGAGCCGCGCCCGCGCACGTCCACCGTGACGTACACGTAGCCGTGCTGCGAGAACTTCACCCCGCGCTCCTGCATTTCGTCGGAGATGTAGGGCGTCATTACCAGAACAACCGGCAGCGGTTCGGTCTGATCCGAAGGCCGCCAGATCGTCGCCGCCAGTTGCACAGAGTCGCGCATCGGGATCATGTGGTGCAGATCCACGATCACGTTTTCGGGACCGGCATCGTCGGCCCACGCCGGCCAAGCCAACACGATCGCCAGCAGCGCCAGCGCCTTGCAGATCGTCTTCATCGCCTTCCTCGCCCCTTCCTGGAGGCGCATCATCCCCGATGCCGGGCCCGGCGGACACGTGACGAAAGACATTGAGGCCAGTCTGCGGGCCGTCAGGTATGGCCGCTTCGGCGCAGGCATACTATGCGGACCGCCAGGGGGCGAGTGGCAAGGACAAAGGAATGCGAATTCTGGTGACGGGAGCGGCCGGGTTCATCGGCGCCGCGCTTTCGCAGCGGCTGCTGGACCGGGGCGATGAGGTGCTGGGCTTCGACAACCTCAACGCCTACTACGACGTGTCATTGAAACACGCGCGGTTGGCGCTGCTGACGCCGCGGCCCGGCTTTTCGTTCGTGCGGGCCGGCATCGAGGACCGTGCCGCGGTCGAGCGCGCCTTCGCCGATTTCAAGCCGGCGCGGGTAGTGAATCTCGCGGCCCAGGCCGGGGTCCGCTACTCGATCGAGAATCCGCACGCCTACGTCGAATCCAATCTGGTGGGCTTCATCAACATCCTGGAAGCCTGCCGGCATGGCAAGGTCGAGCACCTAGTCTACGCTTCGTCCAGCTCGGTATACGGCGCCAACCGCAAGCTGCCGTTCTCGGTGCGGGATGCGGTGGATCATCCTGTCAGCCTGTACGCGGCGACCAAGAAGGCCAATGAGCTGATGGCGCATACCTACAGCCACTTATACGGACTGCCCACCACGGGTTTGCGCTTCTTCACCGTCTACGGCCCCTGGGGCCGACCCGACATGGCGCTGTTCCTGTTCACGCGAAAGATTCTGGCCGGGGAACCGATCCAAGTGTTCAACCACGGCCACCACACCCGCGACTTCACCTACATCGATGACATCGTGGAAGGCGTGATCCGGGCGCTGGATCGGCCTCCCGGCACAAATCCTGCTTTCGATTTCCTCGATCCGGCGCCGGATTCCTCATCAGCGCCCTATCGCGTTTACAACATCGGCAATCACCAGCCGGTGCAATTGGCGCGCTACATCGAGGTGCTGGAGGACTGCCTCGGACGCAGGGCGGAAAAGATCCTGTTGCCACTGCAGCCGGGCGACGTCCCCGATACCCATGCCGATGTGACCGAACTGGCACGCGACACGGGGTATCAACCGGCCACTCCAGTCGAAGAGGGTGTGCGCCGGTTTGTGGAGTGGTATCGAGGTTTTTACGGGGTTTGAGTCTGAAACGTTAAAAACACAGAAAGTTGGTTATGACTGTGCTACGTTTCACGGTTCCGACAATCAATCGAGGGGACGGGGCAAAGGCCATGAACACCCTAATTCGCTTCATCGCGCTGGGTTGTCTTTTCCTGCTGGCGGCATGCGCCACCACGACCGGCTCCAACCAAGCGCCGCCTTTCAACCCCGACGCACTTCAGGTCAAGAGTTACCACATCGGCGTGGATGACCAGGTGCAGGTGACCGTCTGGCAGAACCCGGACTTGAGCGTCAGCGCACCGGTACGTCCGGACGGCAAGATTTCCGTGCCGCTGATCGGTGACGTGCAGGCCGGTGGCAGAACCGCCGAAGATGTCGCCTCCGAGATAAAGGACAAGCTCGCCCAGTACATCCGCGATCCTCAGGTGACCGTAGTGCTGACTGAATTGCGCAGTCATGAGTACCTGTCGCGGGTGCGCGTCACCGGTGCGGTGCGGCAACCGATCTCGATTCCCTACCGGCAGGGCATGACGGTGTTGGACGCGGTGCTGGCTGCAGGCGGTCTCAATGATTTCGCCGCGCCCGACAGCACCGAGCTATACCGCAAGGGCCCGGACGGCGCGACCAAGGCCTACAACGTCCGCCTAGACAAGGTGCTGGAGTCGGGTGACCTGTCGACCAATTACCCCGTGCAGCCCGGCGATGTGATCACCGTGCCCACACGCACCTTCTGAAGTACGCGAGCCGCAACATGAGCACCGATCTGGTCCCGCTGAATCCTTACAGCGTCACCGCGTTGGGCGAAACCATCGTCATCGAAGCCAGGCGGCGCCGCCTGGCGCTCGTGATCACCTTCGCCGTGATCGCGTTGCTGGCACTGGTGGTCGGCGTACTCTGGCCGAAGAAATTCGTTTCGGTCACGACCATATTGGTGCAGGAAAACAACATCATCAAACCGCTGACCGAAGGTCTGGCCGCGCCCACCGCGGTGGCCGATCGCGCCGGCATCGCGAGCGAAGTGATCTTCAGCCGCAAGGTGATGGAGCAAATCCTGAAGGACGGCGGCTGGATGGCCAATCATCCTTCTCCGCTGGAGCAGGTGCGGCTGATCAACGACATCAAGTCGCGCACTTCGATCGACACGCCGCGCGACAACTTGCTGGAAATCAGCTATGCCGATACCGATCCGGAACGCGCCTACAAGGTAACGCGTGAAATGGCGCAGTTGTTCATCCAGGAAAGTCTTGAATCCAAGGAACGAGAAAGCGCCAGCGCCTACGAGTTCATGGACAACCAGGTGAAGGAGTACCAGAAGAAACTCGATGCGCAATCCGACAAGATCAAGCAGTTCCTGGAAACGCACGAGGATGCCGCGCCGGGCAACCAGGTCGATACCAGTACGCGCATCGCGCAGTTGCGCACCGACATGGAAACCGCGCGCATGAACATCGCCGAGCTGGGTTCGCAGAGCGCGACGCTCGGCGGCCAGCTTTCCGGACAATCCGAAGTTTCAGCGGTGCAGACGCGCGAAGGCGTCTATCTCGCCCAGATCGCGGAACTGCAATCCAGGCTCGATCAGTTGAAACTCACCTACACCGACAGCTATCCGGACGTGGTGCGCACGCGGCATCAGATCGAGGACCTGCGCAAGCAATTGCAGCAGGCCGAACAGCAGAAGAGCGCGGCCAAGCTGGCCGGTACGCCGACGTCGATCGACAGCACGGTACAGTTCAATCCCGTCTATCAGACGCTGCAGACCAAGCAGGCCGAACTGCGCGCGGACCTCGCGGCGGCGCGGGCGCGCCTGGGTTCCAGTTCATCGCAATTGGAGAGCGAGCTGGAACGGAGCAAGCGCATCGCCGCCACGGCCGACGAAATGTCGCAGCTTTCGGCCGACTACCAGACCACACAGGCGATCTACCAGGATCTGTTGAAGCGCCGCGAGAATGCGCGCGTGTCGATGGATCTGGACAAGGAGCGCCGCGGACTCACTTTTACCATTCAGGATCCGGCGATGTTGCCGCTGATGCCTTCCGGCTTGCGCCTGATGCACTTTGCGGTCGCCGGCATGACCTTGGCCGTGTTGATTCCACTCGGGCTGCTGTTCGGCATCGCGCGGTTCGATCCGCGCGCACGTCGCGGCGACCTGCTCGAGCAGACCACCGGTTTGCCGGTATTGGCGACGATCCCCGCGTTCCGCACAGCGCAGGATCATCAGCGTGATCATCGCCGCACGATATTGACGATCGTGATCGTGGCCGGGGTGCTTGCCGCATACATCCTGCTTTATGTGATCCGCGCATCGAGAGGCACATGAATACCGTGGAAGGCGAACAGACCCTCCGGGGCAATGGAGAAAACGCGGTCTCGGCGGAATCCCGCCGGGGCGGCGCCAACCACTCCATCGCGCTGATGAAGGAAGGCGGCGCTTTGGCACCGCACCAGCTCGAAGCGCGCCGGCTGATCAATGGTGACGCCGCCACTCGCGAACTTACCAACTCCTTTCGCGAACTGCGCACGCGATTGCTGGAGTTGAGCGACGGACAGAACTTTACGACGTTGATCGTACCCGTCAGCCGCGGTTCGGGAGCCAGTTTCGTGGCTCGCAATCTCGCGCTGGCTTTCGCCTTCGATGAAGCACGCACTGCCTTGCTGGTCGATTGCGATTTGCAGCAGCCCAGCCAGCATATCGCTCTGGGCGTGGATCCCGCCTCGGGCGGGCTGACCGATTATCTCGAACATCCCGCGGTCGGCATCAAACCGATCCTCTATCACACCGGCATTCCACGCCTGCGGCTGGTACCGGCCGGCCAGGTACGCGATGGACACATGGAATACTTCTCCTCGTTCCGCATGCGCGCGGTGCTGGACTCGCTCCGCTGCCGCTATCCGGACCGTTACCTGTTCCTCGACGGCCCGCCGATCAAGGGTTCGCCGGATGCGCGCATTCTGTCCGACCTGGCCGACTACGTGGTCGTGGTCGCCGGCTACGGGCGCGACACGCCGGCCAGCATCAATCGTGCGGTGGCCGGTTTCGATCCCAACAAACTGGCGGGACTGGTATTCAACGAATCACCCTGATTGTCAGAAGGTGGCCTATGCCGGTACCAACCATGCTCGCCCGCGGCGTGGCATTCGCACTGATGGGCGCGGCCAGCGCCGGTGTGGGCGCACAGGATTACACGGCTTCGCCCGCCACCACCACGTCGGACGTGAGCGCGCAACCTGCGATCCAGCAGGGTTACGGCACCAACGGATTGCTCGGCCTCCATCCGAACCAGGGGCCCGCTGCACAACTGAACTACACCCTGGAACTGGGTGCAGAACACAGCAACAACATCAACCTCAGTGAAACCGATCCGATCAGCCAGGATCTGTTGATTCCGAGGTTGTATTTCTCCTATGACCAGATCGGTTCGGTCTTGCAGGCGCATGCGGTGGGGCAGATCGAATACCGCGATTATCTGCAAGGCGATTTCGGCAATGAATTCCGTGGCAATCTGGCGGCGGCTCTCAACTGGATCATGCTGCCGGAACGGCTGGCTTTCGCCGTGACCGACAACAGCGGCATTGAACCCATCAATCCGCTCGCCAATAACGCCCCCACGAACGTGCAGCAAACCAATGTGTTCTCGGCGGGTCCCAGCTTGCTGCTTCATTTCAGCGATGCTTTGCGCGCCCAGGCGGATCTACGCTACATCAACACCACGGCGTCCAAGACCAAGTATTTCGACTCGCAACGCGGTTCGGGGGCGTTCCGCGTGATCCGCGAACTCAACGCCACGGATCAGGTTTCCGCAAATCTGGAAGCCGAGCGCGTGCACTTCACCAGCCCGAGTGACGCGCCGGGCCAGTTCACGCCTGATTACGACAACTACAATCTTTACGGCCGCTATCAGAGCAAACTGGCGCAGGTGCAAGTCGACGCCACGCTGGGTTGGTCCAGGTACGCGTTCGCCGAGGGCGCGCCGGATCACGCCGGAGTCACCGCGCAAGCGCGCATCGATTGGGAAGCGACGCCCAACAGCGTGTTCGAGATCGGCGCCGCGCGCCAGTTCACCGATGCCTCCGAGCAGTTGATGGTCGATCCCACCCAGATCGCCACCAATATCGATACGACCAATATCGCCATTGGCAACTCGGTTGTGACGCCGCAGATCTATCTGCAGAAGCGAATCGACGCCAGCTACGCCTATCACGGCCCGCGCTTTGCGGTTTCCATCGCGCCGTACTACCAGCAACTGGATTACCTCAACGACCCCTTTTTCGATCAACGGGGGCCGGGCGTCTCCTTCAGCGCGGATTACCGTCTCCGGCCGCTGCTGACGGCCGAATTCGCCGTCTATGCCGAGCACCTCCGCTACACCACGATCGAACGAAACGATGACGTGTTGAGCTACGGCCCCAGCCTGACGGATCAGTTGACGCCACATTGGAGCTGGCGCCTGAACCTGACCCACAACCGGCTCAACACCACCCAGCCGGGGTTGAGCTACACCGAGAACCTGGTGTTCTTCGTCATTAGCTACAAGCGTTGACGAACATGGAGGAGCGCGGGCGCGAGGCGGAGCAGGATCTGCGAATCCTGGTGCTGACCGATACGCCGATCCTCGGCGCGGGCGGCAGCGAACGATTTCTGCGCAATCTGCTGGGTTTGCTGCCCTCCGGATGCCGTGCAGATGTGCTGCAGCTCTGCACCCAGCCCGACCCGAACAGCATCGTGGGAAAACTCGACAACCCCGAAGTGCGCCTCGCCTATCGCCCAGTCGATGCGATTTACGGTCCCTCGGGCCTGGCCGCGATCGCAACCGTGCGGCGCATGATCCGCTCGGGCAATTACGACATCGTGCAGTCGCATCACGAGAAATCCGATCTGGTCAACGCCCTGCTGCCGCGTCCGCATGGCCGTCCGCGGCGGCTTTCCAACCGGCGCGACATGGGGTTCCAGAAGTCCGCCAAGATACGCTGGCTGATGCGCCGCCTCAACGGGCGTTTCGATCGCATCGTGGCTCCCAGCGCGGCCATCCTCGACTCACTGGCCGCCAGCGAGCGCGTCGACCGCTCCCGATTGATGTGCATTCCCAACGGAGTCGACACCCGACGATTCGTTCCGCTCGCAACAGCCCAGCGTAATGCGGTGCGCGCCAGCCTGGGCTATTCCGGCGACGATCTGCTTGTCGGCTGTGTGGCCAATCTCTTTTCGATCAAGCGCCACTGCGATCTCATCGAAGCGTTCGCGAGTGTGCATGCAGCCCTGCCCGCCACGCGCCTGCTGCTGGTGGGCGACGGCCCGCTGCGAAGCACCCTCATGGAACAGATCGCCCGTTGCGGGCTGACCGGGATGGTGCGCCTGCTGGGGGATCGCGATGATGTCGCGGCACTTCTTCCCGCGCTCGACTTGTTCGTACTGGCTTCAGCCAGCGAAGGTTTGTCCAATGCAATCCTGGAAGCACAGGCTTGCGCACTGCCGGTGGTCGCCACCCGCGTCGGCGGCAACGCCGAACTGGTGCGCGAAGAATGCGGGAGACTCGTCGAAGCCATGAAGCCCGCCATGCTGGCCGATGCGATGCTCCAGCTGCTGAACGACGGGGAGTCCCGATCCAAATTGGGGACTGCCGCGCGCGAGCGCGTCGAACAGAAACATTCTCTCCAGACGATGGTCAACGATTATTTGCGCCTGTACCGGGATATGGTCGGTGGACACTGAGCCGCACGTGCTGCACCTCCATTCGAGTGCCGGACTGTACGGCGCCGAATACGTGCTGCTGGGCCTGATCCCGGCCCTTGCGCGCGCGGGCGTACGCAGCACCCTGTTGTGCCTGGAAAATCCGCTGCAGACCGAACAGCCCTTGTTGCAGCGAGCGCGCAAGCTCGGGGTATCTGCCGAGTGCATTCCGTGCCGTGGGAAGCTGGATCTGTCGACGATCCGCGCATTGCGCCGGCGTATCCTCGGCGACCGCAATTCGATCCTGCACGTGCATGGCTACAAGAGCGCGTTTTATGGCTGGCTGGCACGTCGCGGCGGCGCCACGCCGATCGTGGCGACGCTGCATGGCCCGATCTCGATTTCCATGCGGCTGCGGCTCTATGCACGGATCGAAACATGGCTGCTGCGCCGCTTCGACCGAGTGTGCGTGGTGTCCGCACACATGCGCGACGATCTGGTCGAGGCAGGCATTTCGCCGGAGCGCATTTCGCTCGTGGAAAACGGGATCGATACCGGCCGCTTTCGTCCCGATCTGACGCCGATGCCGCGCGCCGGCCTCGGCATCCCGGAGGATGCATTCGTGTTCGGCGCCGCGATGAGATTGTCGGAGGAAAAGAACCCGCTCGGCTTGCTCGAGGCTTTTGCCGCCGTGGCAGCGCGGTCAGCTTCGTGCTGGCTGACCATCGCCGGTGATGGTCCGCTGCGCGATGCCGTGCAGGCGTGCGCCGAGCGGCTGGGAATCAGCGCGCGCGTCCGCCTGTTGGGGGCGCGAGACGATCTGGAGCAGTACTACCCGATGCTCGACTGTTTCGTTTTACCTTCACACTACGAAGGTCTGCCTCTGGCGTTGCTCGAGGCGATGGCCGCCGCACGGCCGCTAATCAGCACGGATGTGGGGCAGGTGTCTGCCGTTCTCGCGGGACTGCCTGCCGCCCTGGTGCCCGCTTCGGATGTTTCGGCTCTGGCATCGGCAATGCAAGATTGCCTGGATGTGGGCCGTCGCGAGCGGCCGGATTTCCGGCAACGCGTCTGCGAGCGCTATTCTGCGGACCGGATGGCGCACGCCTACGCGGACGTGTACCGCGATCTATGGAGGAACCATGGCTACGCCTTTGCCTGAGCGCCGTCTTACGCGAGCCGCCACCGCGCGTGCGCGGCGGCCGCAAGGCGCGCCGGCGGTGCAGAGTGCGCCAGCCACCCGCCACAACTGGTTCCTGTATGCGTATTTGTTTCTGCTGCCATTGCAGAACATCCAGACCGGTTATCTGCCGAAGCTGCCCGGCGGCGTCAATTTCCTGAATATCGGCTTCCTGCTGGCGCTGTTGGGCGCCTGGCGAATCCGGGGACATCTCACCCATTGGAGCACGGTCCATCGCTGGACCTGGCTGTACGTATTCTGGTCGGTCGTCACGCTGCTGATCGGTTATGGACTGCATCCCGACTCCGGCCCAGATCGCATCAATGAACTCAAGGATTCAATGCTGGGCGTGCTGCTAATTTTCGTGGTCGAGATGAGCGTGAACGACTGGTTCAGTCTGAAGCGGGTGATCCTCTTCATGCTGTTGCCGCTGCCCTACATCCTGCGGGTGACCTGGGCCCAGCACGCCAGCGTGAGCTCATGGCATTACAACGATGACCTGCGCCTGCAAGGCACCTTCTCGCTGCTGGGCGCCAACGAGTTCGCCGCCTTCTGCGTCACCATGGCGTTGATGCTGTTCGCGCTGTTCCTGGCAGCCGGCTTGTCGAGGATCTGGCGCACACTGCTTGCAGGCGGGGTCGTTTGCATGGCTCTCGGCGTGCTCTGGGCCTATTCGCGCGCGGCGTACGTCGCGGTTCTCGTGGGAGCGGCGATCGTCCTGCTGCTCTGGCGCGGCCGCTGGAAAATGATAATTCCGGTGGTGATCGCGATCGCGATCATCCCGCCCTTGCTGCCGCACTCGGTGACGGAGCGTTTCGACAGTACTCACGTCGAGGGCGCACAGGTCGACGACAGCACCAAGGACCGCTATCAATTCTGGGATGTCGCTCTGGGCATTTGGCAAAAGAATCCGTTCTTCGGCAGCGGCAACTACACCTTTTCCTCCGTCAGCCCGTACGGAATGGATACGCACAACCTCTACATGCGCACGCTCGCGGAAGAGGGATCGATCGGTCTTCTGATTCTGGTCGGCCTGTTTCTCAGTTTTCTGCGAGCGGCATGGCGTACTTTTCGCGACTCCCCGCCCGGCAGCGTGGCTTATGCGTTGGGACTGGGAATGCTGGGCGCTTGGGTGGCGTTGGCGATCGGCAATTTCTGGGGCGACCGCTTCACGTATCCGCAAATGATCGGCTACTTCTGGGTGTTCATCGCCTTGATGCTGAAGGGACGCGAACTGGCGTTGGCGGAACGAAAGGAAACCGAGCGGACCGAAACGGCCGCGCCGCAACCCGTTTCGCCGCGGCGACGCCATGCGCTGCCGCGAAGGACCACCCGCCGCGAACAACTGCTGTCGCAGGGATTGGCGTCGAAATGAAACTGCCGCGCTTGCCCGTGTTGATGTACCACGGGCTGCACGAGGCGGCCGAGAGCCGGGCTGACTCCGTTTACAGCGTGGCACCTGCCGATTTCGAGAGACAACTGGACTGGTTGTGCGCCAACGGTTTTCGAACCGTCCGCCTGGGTGGAGCAGACACGGCCGGGCCGGACGGCAAGAACGTGGTGATCAGCTTCGACGACGGCGACGCGACCAACCGCAGCGTTGCACTGCCGTTGCTCGTCGCGCGCGGCATGGTCGCTGAATTCTTCATCACCTCCGACTTCATCGGACGACCCGGCATGGTTTCGGAGGACGATGTGCGCGCGCTGGCGGCGGCCGGGATGGGCGTGCAATCGCACGGTCGCAGCCATCGTTTTCTGGAGGATCTCGATGCCGCGGAACTGGATGCAGAACTGATCGACAGCAAGCGCCTGCTGGAAAGCATCACCGGACAACCGGTGACCGCACTGGCGCTGCCCGGAGGCCGCGGCGGCGAACGCGAGCGCGCGGCCGCGTTGCGGCTGGGCTATCGCCGAATTCTCACCTCGATACCAGGCATCAACCGCGGCACGCTGGCCGCGGATTGCCGCGAAAGGATCGCCGTCACGCGCGGCATGAGCCTCCACGATTTTTCCGTACTGCTGCAATGGCGCGGAGTTCGGCCCAGGATGATCCGAATGCGTTACCGCGCGCTCGCGTGGCCCAAACGGTTGCTGGGCAACCATCGATACGAGCGCCTCCGCCAGCGACTGTTACCCGGATGAGCGCGATCGCCTTCTGGATCAGTATTGCGCTGCTCCTGTATACCTATCTCTTGTATCCCTTGCTGGTCCTGCTGCTGGCGCGCGGCCGTGGCCGCATGCCTTCGACGGAGACGCAAACGCCGCCATTGACCGTGGTGATCGCCGCGCACAACGAAGCGCAACGCATCGAAGCGCGCGTTCTCGACGTGTTGGCGCAGGACTATCCGCCTGAAACCCTGCGCGTCATTGTTGTGGACGACGGCAGCACCGATGGAACCTCTGCAGCCGCTGCACTTGCGGATCCGCGGGTGCGCGTGCTGCGGCTGGAGCACAATCAAGGCAAGGCTGTGGCATTGAATGCCGCACTGACCGAAGTCGGCAGCGAACTGGTTGTGTTCACCGATGCGCGCCAGCGCTTCGCGCCGGGCGCGCTGCGCAAACTCGTGGAGCCCTTCGGCGATCCGGCGGTCGGTGCCGTGAGCGGAGAGCTGTCGATCGCGGCCTCGAAAAGCAGCGCGAGCGGCGATGTCGGTTTGTACTGGCGCATGGAGGTGGCTCTGCGCGAAGGCGAGGCGCGCTTGCGCTGGCTGCACGGTGTCAGTGGCGCCATCCACGCCATGCGGCGCGAACTGGTGCCGGTTTTGCCGCCGGGATTGATTCTGGATGACATGTACTTGCCGCTGGCGGTCGTCTTCTCGGGCAAGTGGGTGTGGATGACGCGCGAAGCGATCGCTACGGACAGTGGCAGCGCCAATGCCGCGGTCGAGTTTCGCCGCAAGCTGCGTACGCTTGCGGGCAACTGGCAGTTGATGGCGCGCCTGCCGCGCCTGCTGAATCCCTTCGGCAATCCCGTGTTTTTTGCCTGGGTGTCGCACAAACTGCTGCGCTTGATCGCGCCGTGGGCGCTGATTGCCGCGTTGGTCGCCTCGGCCATGGCAGGGGGCTTGTTCTATTCGGCCATGCTGTGGCTGCAAGTGGCGGCGTACGCAGGCGCGGCCGCGGCGATTCTGTGGCCGCGCATCGGCGCGCGCGTGCCGGTGCTGAAAACCGCCGGCACCTTCGTGATGTTGAATGCCGCAGCCTTGCTCTCGTTGCCGGCCTGCATCGCTCTCGATCCGCGCGGGCTGTGGAAGAGACACTGACGTGGCGCGCATCCTCGCCCTGAGCAGCCGTGTTCCCTGGCCGCCGCGGGAAGGCCATCAGCTAAGGACATTCCACTTGTTGCGCGCGCTGGCGTCGGAACACGAGGTCCACCTGCTCAGTTGCCTGCGCCCGGATGATGCGCCGGGTCAACCCGGTTCGCTGCGGGAAATGCTCGGCGGCTTCGAAACTTTCCCGCTTGCGCATTCCCGCCTGCAATTGATCGGTTCCGCGGCGGGCAGTCTGCTGTCGTCAACGCCGTTCGTGGTCCGCAAGTATCGGCTTCCGGCGCTGCGTGCGCGGCTGGCCGAAATCGTCGCGGATTTCGATCTGGTGCATGTCGACATGCTGCCGTTGATGGCCTACGCGGATCAGGTGCCCGCTTCGACGCCCCTAGTGCTGAATGCACATAATGTCGAACAGATTCTCCTGGAGCGGCGGATCGGAGTTGAAGCTAGCGCACTCGCGCGTGGATTCTTGCGCACCCAGTTGCCGCGTCTGCGTGCTTTCGAGCGCGCCGCCTGTGAACGCGCCGACATGATTCTTGCTTGTTCGCAAGCCGATGCGGAACAGCTCCGCGGTTTTGCTCCGGCCACGCCGGTTCACGTCGTACCCAATGGCGTCGATCTGGAACTCAACAAGCCGGGTTCGAACGATCCGCGTGCCTCGCAACTGGTGTTCGTCGGCCAGATGAGCTGGTTTCCGAATCGCGACGGCATGGATTGGTTTCTGGCCGAGGTGCTGCCCCGCGTAGTGGCCGCGCGCGCGGACGTGCGGCTGATGCTCGTCGGCAAGTCCGATGGTTTGCAGGTACCGGCCGATGTTGCCGCAAACGTATGCCTGGCGGGATTCGTGGATGATGTACGCTCGTACATACGCGACTCGTCGATCTACGTGGTGCCGCTGCGCAGCGGCAGCGGCACTCGCCTGAAGATCCTCGAGGCCATGGCGCTCGGCAAGGCGATCGTCACGACGACGGTGGGTGCAGAAGGCATCGCGCTGCGGCACGGTAACGACGCCATGTTTGCCGACACCGCCGAGGATTTTGCGGACACGGTCCTGAAGCTGATGTCGCAGCCCGCGGAAATCCGGCGACTCGGGTCAAACGCCAGAGCGTTGGCCGAGCGGAGTTTTGGCTGGCAGGCGATCGGCGACGCCATGCTGGAGCAGTACCGGACGTTGTTGTCGTCATGAATGCGAGCTCCGGCGATCCGAGTCCGCTGTATCCGCAGCCGCCGGTTCGCGATGTCCTCCTTCGCGTCGCCTTGTTGCTGGACGAACCCGCCGTGCCGGCGTGGATCGCGCGGATCGTGCAAGAGATCCAGGCCAGCGGGTTTTGCGAGGTCTCATTGGCGATCGTGGGTGCGAAAAGTAACGATGGTGCCGACACTCCTCGCAATTCATTCCTGTACAACGCCTACCTGCGCAATGAAATCCGCCGGCGCCGCAGTTCGCAATCTGCATTTCTCGAACGCGATCTCAGCGAAGTCCTGACGGATACCAAGTGGTTGCGCGTTATTCCGCGTCGAGACAAGGACAAGATATGTCTCGCGCCTGGCGACCTGCAGAAAGTCCGCGATGGCCGGCCGGATGTCCTGCTGCGATTCGGCTTTCGGGGCGAGTTGTGCGCGGAGCTGATATCGGCTGCGCGTCATGGGGTGTGGATGTTCGGTCACGGCAACAATCCCGAAACCGCGTTCGACTCGAACTACCTGCGGTCGATCGAGCAAGGCGATCCGGTGTCGGCGAGCGAGTTGTGGCAACTGCCGCCGACTTTGGAAGCGCCGCGGCTCTTGTATCGCTCACTCGGTTCCACCCATCCGCACTCGCTGGAAATCGGGCAGGAGATTGCCTGCCGGAAGTCTTCGGCCTTCGTAATGCGGTGCTTGCGCCAGTTGGCCGCCACAGGCCGGATCGCACTCGTGCAGCCGCAAACACCTCCTGCTCGCAGACCGTTGCCCGGCAACCTGGAAATGGCGCGCTTTCTGGCGCGCAATGTGGCTTACAAGGCGGGTGCGCTGATCCGCAATCACACGAGCGTCGAGCACTGGTCGGTGCTCTGGAGAAAAGGTCGGCTTCTCGATCCCGATACACCAGCGTTCGCGGACGTACGAACCGTACCTTGCCCGCAGGGCCATTTCTACGCCGATCCGTTCATCTTCCGTCACCAAGGCCGTGATTGGCTCTTCGTGGAAGACTACGACTACGCTCGAGGCCACGCGGATATCGCGGTAATCCCGTGGGGAGAACAGGGCCCCGCAGAAGCTGCACGGACGGTGCTTCGATTGCCGGAGCATCTGTCTTATCCGCACGTGTTCGCGTGGAACGACGCGGTTTACATGGTGCCGGAGATCGGCGATGCGGGCGGACCCGTCCGGCTGTTCCGGGCGCGGAACTTTCCCGATGACTGGGAACTGATTGCCGAATTGCTGTCCGGCCACCTCGCGGTCGATGCCACCCTGCACGAGCATCGAGGCCGCTGGTATCTGTTCGCCAACATCGCCCCAATCGGGGGCAGCGAGAACGATGAACTGTTTCTCTTTCATGCGGAGACGCCGCTGGGGCCGTTCGCGCCGCATCCGCAAAATCCGGTCGTTTCAGACGCGCGCCATGCACGGCCCGCAGGACGTCTGTTCACGCGCGCCGGCCGTTTGATCCGGCCGAGCCAGGATTGCGCCGGCGGTTACGGCCGCGCCGTGGTGTTCAACGAAGTTCTGGCACTCGATCCGGAGCATTACCGGGAGCGGAGCATCGGCCGGCTCGAACCTTCGCCGAGCCAGGCCAGAAAGGGCTATCACACCTATGCGTGCCTCGACGATTTCGAAGTAGTGGATTTCAAACAGCCGAAATTGCGCTGGAGTGTCGGCGCGTAATTCCGGAATCCGCGCGCTCGATTATCGAGATTGCACCTGTTGCTTTACGAGCCGGCACTGCACGAGCGAAGTGAGGAATTCCCGCGTGAGGCGAGTATGTAATTTCCGCAGCGCCCGAATCGGGACCAGCCGCAGAGATGCCAGCTCGAATCCGCTGTCGGCTACCAGGCGTTCGAATCGCGAGATGGTCATCATGTTGAGACCACCTTTTACTTCCGTGAAGCGGCGGGCCCCATCGTGTTTGAAATCCGCTCGCCATCGGATCAGGGCACGCTCGCTGAAGATCAGGTGCGCCCAAGGGAACGGCGAGAACAAATGGCCACCGTGAGGGTGATACCAGGTGGGGCCGAACGACAGCAGCACTTCTCCGCCCGGATGCAGAATCGACCGCATCAAGCCGAGGATCGCGGCCGGATCATCGAAATGTTCGAAGGCGTCGATCGAAACCACGATATCGGCTTCAACATCGGTGGCCGTCGTAAATGTGCAACGCGTTGCGACACCTGCCGCCTCGGCTCTAGCACGCGCGGCGTCCAGAAAGTCCGTGCGTATGTCTATCCCGATTACGCGGGCGGCTCCGGCCTTGGCCAACTCGACGCTCCCGCGACCATTCCCGCAACCGAAATCCACCACTGTGCGTTCCCGCAATCGTCCGGCCCAGTCGTCTCCCAAGAACTCCCGCAGGGTGTCGGCGTAGGACAATCCATATTCCCACTCCATGCTTGCTTCGGCGCTGCCTTCTTGGCGCGGATGCAATTTCCGCAGCATCCGATAGCCGAGTTCCGAGCTTCCGAACATTGCTGCTCCAGAAACGGCGGCAGTCACCGTGTCGCCGACGTGACAATTGCGTTGAACGCGAACCAGCTCCTGGAAGGAACTGCCTCAACTACTTGCGGGTTCTGTGCTACGTCGCCAGCCGTATTCTAGACCGCCGAGCCATTCATGAATGGCGGACTCGGCTTTATCCAGTGACGAACTTTGCGGAAAAAAATAACCAGGGCCGTCGAACGCAACGTACTGCGAGCCGCTCGACCACGCGCAAGGCTTAAAGCCGAACGCGCGGAAAGCTCCGAGCGCGCGCGGAAGGTGCAATGACGAGGTGACCAACCAGATTCGCTTCGGCAGTGACGGCGACTGTAGCGCCAAATTACGGGCGTTCTGCCAAGTCGATCTGGATTGCTGCTCAGTACGGATCACCGCGACGGGAACCCCGAGTTGCTGCGCGAGCTGCGCCAACAGTGCGCTTTCCGGAATCCGGTAAGGTCCTCCACCGGCGACTACGAGCAGCGCACCCGGTGTTTGCCTCCACAACGCGACCGCCGCCAGCAGACGATGCATGCTCTCACTGTTCAATGCACCGAAATCCATGTTCGAAGCCGGCTCGCGATCGAGTCCTCCGCTCAAGACCACGATGACCTCAGGCCGGGGATTCACGCAGGCATGTTCGGGAACGCGCGCTTCGATCACCCGCACCAACGCGTTGGCGCCCACGGGCGCCATCAAAAGCAACAAGCAAACTTCCAGTCCCACTCCGCAGAACCGCAACGCCCGCGGCAGCCTCCGCCACGTGAGAAGAAGAATCAGCAGGAAACCGATGGCCCAGCTCAATGGCGAGAACATGAGTTGCCCCGTGCCGCAGTCGCGCCGTCTGTCATATGAGGGTGCCGCGGCGATGCAACCACCAATTGCGCAACGCGTTGCGCAGACTTGCATCCAGCATCAGGGCAGGGCCTGCAAAGAGCGCTGCCAGCAATGCCGCCGCAACCATCAATCTTTCCAATGGGGAATTAACGCCGAACATCCCACTGAAATGTGCGACCAGCCACACCAGCACCGCGAGCGTAACCGCCGTGGCAGTCGCACGCCGGTCCGGCAGAGCACGCAGATCTCTGGGACACAACACGTAGCGCAATATGTTGAAGAGGACGAAGCTTATGAGCGTGGCCCAGACGGCGCCCATCACGCCGTACGCCGGAATCCAGAACAGATTCAGTAGCACATTCAGAACGGTGGCGCCCGCGGTCGTGGCGAAGATGGTGCCCGAACGCTTGTGCAGCATCAAACCGGCGGAGCAAATGCTCGTCAATCCGTTCAGCAGATAGGTGATGCCGATCAACACGAAAACCGGCGCCGATTCCGCTTTGGCGCGACCCGCCATGACCAGCAGAGCATCATCGCCCGCAATGATCAGCCCGACTATCGATGCCGCAACGACGTACACCAGCACGTGCAGCACGGCATGCTTGGTTCGCACCACTGCTTCGGGTCCCTCGGTCTCGTACTGACGCACGCTGACCTGGGTGAATGCCACATTCAACGCATTCTGGATCAGCGTATTGATCGTCAGCGCGAGGTTGTAGCCGACCGTGTAAACTCCGACGGGAGCGAAGGTCCCCAGCAGGTGGCGCAGCATCAGCCGGTCGACGAAGGAAAGCAATACCGAGGACAGCTCGTTGGCCATCATCGGAATGCCGTAGCGCACGCCTGTCAGCCACTCGGCGATATCGTGATCGCGCCAGCGCATTGGCACGCGGCGCCACACCCAGATCAGTAGAGCCGTGGCAACCAGCACCGCCGCGATCAGCCTGCCGACATACACTCCATCCGCACTGCGGCTCAGGAAATAGATGATCGGCAGGATGGCGCAGACTTCCAGCCAGCGCCAGCAAACGTTGGCCCGCACGTTCAGCTCGGAACGTTCTTCGGCGCTGAAAACCGCCGAGACGAAGCTGATCCACATGGTCGGCAGCAACATTGCCAGCATCAACCAGCCGATGGCGCTCCGTGTTCCGGTTACAGCAGCCGAATAAACGCCGAAAGCGATCAGGGCGAGCAGCCATAGCGCCATGCAGCAAAGCGCGGGCAGCAGCACGAAATTGGAACCGAAGCGCGCCAGCGCTTCAGCTCCCCCTCGATGCGGGTAAAAGCGCAGGATCGTGTGTTGTCCCCCGAGCTTGAATACGCCCGCAAGGATCAACAGCCAAGTATCGACATAACCGAATATGCCGAACTCGCTGTAGCTCAACAGCCGGGTCATGACCGGGTATGAAACGAACCCCGCCGCCATCACCAGCACATTGCCGATCGTGTACCGCACGTAGTGCGTGGCAATGCCTGGACGCGCTGTTTTGGACATGTCCCCTGTAAGCCTTATTGGAAGGACACCGGGCGCTCAGCGCTCGGCTCATCGGATTCTAGCGAATGCGAGAGTGACTCCGGTGCGCCTCATCGCACCGTGTTTGCGCTGGGCAAAAGAAAACGGCCCATGCAAGCATGGGCCGTTTCTCCTACCACCCTGGTTGCTTCAGAATTGATCGGGTTCCATCTTGGTGCCGTAAGGCGCGCGTGGAGTGTAAGGCTTCACAGGCGCGCCGTACGCCGGGGGAGCGCTATAGCTTCCCGTGTTGGGGTATGCCGCCTCTCCCGCCCGGTCCAACAGCCGATTGCAGAACTTCCATTTGCAACCCGGATGGCCCGGCGCACGCGGCGGCACGATGGGAGGCGGAGAGCCGGAACCGCCGCCGGAACCGCTGCTGCCATATTCCACCGCGCCGATGCTGGTCGGAGTCGTTCGATCATTACCGTAGTAGTCAACGTTGACGCTCGGACCACCCTTCGCCGCATCTACCGCCGGGCTGCTCGCCAGAAGGTCGGCATCGAAAGCGGCCAGTGTCTGATTTGTCAGCATCGGATTCTTGCAAATCGAGCTTGCCGGGCAGTAGTTGCTCTTCACCTGCCAAATCACGTTGTTGGTGTATTTCACCGTGCCGGCATAGCTGCCGTCCGAATACCAGTCGAGCGCGGTATAGCCGCCGTCATCGCGCGGAATCACGCTGATCTGCCCCAGCCAGATATTGTTCGACAGCGACGTCACATCGGTCGCATTCGGCGCGAAATTATGATCGCTGCCGCCGCCAATGAACAAGGTATCTCCGTTGCCGGTGATGGTGTTGTACGCCACGGTAATGGTCTGGTTGGGCCCGGTGAATTCCATTACGACTGCCGTGCCATCCGCACGGCACATCGTGCCGGCGACGCCGCTGGACCCGTCTCCCCCCACGGGAAATCCCTTCCAGTTGTTGCAATAACCATTCACGACGCTGTTCGTCAACGTTGCCGTTCCCGAGGTCTTGATCCCGTTGCCTGCGTTCTCCGATGCCATCAGTCGATCCATGGTCACGGTGCCAGTACCGTTGGCATACAGCATGTCCAATCCGTCCTGGGTATTGGAGATGAACTGGTCGTTGCTGAAAATCCAGTTCCCCCCCGTCCACGCTTCGCTGAAGCCGTCGCCGTAGCCGCCTTCATTCTGGCCCCAGCAGCCCACGATGGTCGTAGTCGGATAAGCTTCCGCGCAGCCATTCCACGCAACCGTGGAGTTCCGGACGGTGATCGTCCCGGAATCGGTCGAGTTCTGATTGTTGCCGCCCAAGTCACCGGACCATCCGCCCCATCCGTTCGCGCGCAGCGTCACTCCGTCCAGCAGAGTGTTGCCCGCCAAGCGACCTGCATTCACACCGTAATCGGCGAAGCCGTGGATATTGAGGTTTTGCAACGTCAGGTTGGTGACATCGGCAGCATAGATTCCGTTCGACGCCCAAGTGCCGTACGGATAAGTGCTGCGGTTGCATGCGCTGACGCCACCGGTGCCGCTGGTGGGTACGTAGTACTCGATGCACGTGCTGTGGTCGGTGAGTTCAAGGCACTTGATGGCGATGTCGTGTGCTTTCTCGACGTCGAAGATGCTCGAGACGCGTTGGGTGCCCCACAGTTGCGGCGGTGCGGAACAGCTCGCGCCCGTGACCACTGTGGGATGCGTGGAATCTATGCCCGAGGGGATGGAAGCAATCGTGCAGCCCCATGTCGCAGGCTGGTAGCACATCGTCGTGTTTGCACCCGGCGCACCATACCCCATCATGTAGCTGCCCGAGCCGATTACGAGTGTGTCGCCCGGCTTCAACACCGTCGTCGGTGTGTAATTGCTGGCCTTGGCACCCGGCGCGAGTGCATAGAATGGATGACTGAATGCGCACGCTTTCCCGCTGCCGCTGCCCGGGTACGCGGCGTTCGCGAGCCCGGTACATTGCGAAGAAGTACCGCCATCCGTGCGAACGTAATAAGTGGTGGCCGCGGCCGTGTTGAAGATCGCGAAAGCGCACCACACCATGAGTGCGGCGAAGCCGCACCTGAACCAATACTTGGGCATTTTGCTCGCTCCGTCAGTATGAGGCTGCTTCCTGCAACGGAGTCCGTGTGATTCCCCACTAACCCACGGTGCCATCCAGGCCCGGCGAGCCTACTCAGCGAGCGCAATGACCTCGGTGATTGAGTTCACAATTCTTATCATTCGGTGAAATGCGCGAGCACGATGCGTGATGCGTGAGAACCAGATCACCCGTTGCGGTGCGCAAGCTCCGTAAAGGCTTCGTAAATCGCCGAGCGCGCTAATTGCGGGATTGCGGACGCGGGAGGGGAGAGGTCGCATATTCGACCGCTCCTATGCTGGCGCGGATGGGTCGCGGATGTCCGTAAAAGTCGGTCGCGACCGCGACCGTGGCTGAAGCCGCTGCGATGGCGGGAGAACCTGACTTGGGTGCGGGATCGTAGCTGGCGAACGCCGGATCGCTCAACATCGGATCCTTGCAGATTGAATCGTCCGGGCAACCACCGTGACGAATACCATGCACGAGATTGCCGATCCAGCTCACCACAACTGCGTTGTCGTCGCCACCGTAATAGCCGAAAGTGGGTTCGTCACCACGCTTGTCGCTGTGCCGGCCATCCAGGATGTCGTTGGCCAGCACCACCTTGTTGCCCTTGCCGCTTTGCGAGGCATCGACCAGACCGTCGCCTTGGCCGGTGATGGTGTCGAAGGCGAGCGTCGCCAGCTGATTCGACAACGGAAAATCGACCTCGACGGCGGAGCCCAGTGCGCGGCAGTCGTCCGCGGTCTGCATCGCGCCCAGCATGGGGGTGCCCGCCTTCTGCTGCGTCCACATGCAGTTGCCGACCACGACCGAATTGACGATGGACGATGGTCCCGAGATTTTTATCTGATTGCCGGCGTTTCCGGAAAACCGGCTCTGAACCACCTTGGTGCTGCCGGTGCCGTTGTTGTAGAGCAGGTCCAGGCCATCCTGTGTGTTGTCATGGATATTCACCCGCGTGAATACCCAGTTGCCGCCGGTCCACGCTTCGGCGAAACCATCGCCATAGCCGCCCTCGTTCTGGCCCCAGCAATGAACGATAGTGGAAGCGGGGTAATTTTCGGTGCAGCCGCTCCACGCAATCGTCAACTGGTCGAAAACCAGCTTGCCGGAATTGGCGGATGAGTGATCGTTGCCACCGAGGTCGCCGTCCCATCCGCTCCAGCCGTTTGCGCGTATGGTCACCCGCTGCACGGTCCAGTCGCGCAGGCGGCCGGCGTTCACCCCGCTGCTGGCGAATCCGTGGATCTCCAGATCACGCAAGGTCACATCACTGGAGTCTTGGGCATGAATGCCGGTGCTCGCCCAACCCCCTACGTCGCCACTCCAGTTGCGATTGCACGCCCCGGTGGGATCAGGTTTGTAGAACACGATGCAGGCGGAGTGGTCGGTAAGTTCGAGGCACTCTAGCGTGACATTGCTGGAACCATCCAGCGAAAGCACATGGGAAGCACCTTGCATTCCCCACAATTCAGGCTTGGCGGTGCAGGACGCGCCCTTGATGATCGTGGGGTGCTGCGGATCGGGGCCGGAAGGGACCGCCTGAGGCACACAATCGTAAGAATAGTTCGCATCGCACAGATTCGAACCGAACGCAGCCACTGCAAGAGCGCTATAGCCTATTCCGTAACTGCCCGGAGCAATCACAAGCGTGTCGCCGCCCGTGATGCGCGGTTTCATCGGCTGATTTTTTGCGGTAGGCGGCAAGGCCTCCATCGGTGAATTCCATGCGCAAGCCTTGTGTCGGCTACCGGCATACGCGGCGTTCGACAGTCCGGTGCATTGTGCGGCCGTGCCACCGTCCGTGCGTACGTAGTAAATGGCAGCCCCAGCGGTGGTTACCGGAAATGCAGCGCAAACCAATATCGCGCTGAAAACAAGTCTGCCGAATTCCGCCCACATGGTTTGGTCTCGTCAGCTTGTCTCTTGCATTTCCGACAATCGCTTTTCCCACGCCAACGCCGTGTGGGCGATGAAATCCAGATCGTCATGTCGCGGTTGCCAGCCGAGCACTTCGCGGATGCGCTGCGA
>DATFCO010000066.1:0-18157 GCA_035253005.1 Rhodanobacteraceae bacterium | reverse complement strand
GGTGCTGGGGACCGTCGCCGCTCCATTGGCCGCACTGGCGGCGATGATTGCGCCGAGTCATGAGAGCGACAATCCCTGCGCGGGACTGATCGCGCAGATGCGCGAGCCGGCGAAGGCCCATTGAAGTTGTGAGTTGTGAGTTGTGAGTTCTCAGTTGCGAGTTGGGGCATGATATCGGCCACAGCTTGTAGGCTTTTTCTCACCACTCACGACTCGCCACTCACAGTTCTGCATGAATCCCCACGCCAAAGCGCAGTGGCAAATCCATTTCTGCGTGCTGCTGTGGGGCTTCACCGCCATCCTCGGCAAGCTGATCACCTTGCCCGCGTTGCCGCTGGTGTGGTGGCGCATGTTGCTGGTCACCGCCGCGTTGCTGTGCGTGCCACGCGTGTGGCGCGGATTGCGCACGTTGTCGATTCGGCTGACCGCGATCTATGCCGGCATCGGCGTGATCGTGGCGCTGCACTGGCTGACGTTCTACGCCGCGGTGAAACTTGCCAACGCGTCGGTGGCGGCGACCTGTATCGCGCTGGCGCCGGTGTTCCTGGCGCTGATCGAGCCCTGGATCGCGCGGCGCGCGTTCGACGTGCGCGAACTGCTGCTGGCCGTCGCGGTGGTGCCCGGCGTTGCGCTGGTGGTGGGCGGCGTGCCGCCGGGCATGCGACTCGGCATCGCGGTCGGCGCATTGTCGGCGCTGTTCGTGGCGTGCTTCGGCGCCTTGAACAAACGCATGGTCGAACACGCCGACCCGCTCACCGTCACCTGCCTCGAGCTCGGCGCCGGTGCGGTGTTCCTGACGCTGATCGCGCCGCTATTGCCGCACACCGGCGCGGCTTATCGGCTGCCGGATGCGCACGATGCCGCGCTGCTGCTGGCGCTGGCGCTCGCCTGCACCCTGCTGCCGTTCGCGCTGGCGCTCGCCGCGCTGCGCAGGCTCACCGCGTTCTACGTGCAACTCGCGACCAACCTGGAGCCGGTATACGCGATCGTGCTGGCGATCCTGTTGCTGGGCGAACAGCATCAACTCGACATCTGGTTTTACCTCGGCGTCGTCGTGATACTCGCCGCGGTATTCGCGCAGCCGCTGATCGTGCGACGCGCGCGCACCGCGGCTTCGCCCGATCTGCTGGGCGCGGCCGAATCCGGCGCGAACGAATGAGCTAGGCGCGGCCGGCGACCACGTTGACGCTCAGCGCCAGGATGATCACGTTGAAGAAGAACGCGATCAATGCATGCGCGGTGGCGACGTGGCGGATGTCGCGCTGGCTGATCTGCACGTCGGAAACCTGGAAGGTCATGCCGATCACGAAGGCGAAGTAGAGGAAATCCCAGTAATCGGGTTTGTCGGTGCCGGGAAATTCCAGGCCGGCTTTCTTCTGTCCGAAGTCGCCGTAGTATTCGTGCGCGTAGTGCAGCGCGAAGATCGTATTGAGAAACAGCCACGACAGCAGCAAGCTGCACGCGGCGAGCGCGATCTCGATCACGCCGCCGCCCTTGCTGGCGTGCAGCTCCACGCCCAGCGCCACCAGCGCGATCACCGCCACCGCCGCGCTGCTCAGCAGGAATCCCCAATAGCCCTCGTCCTGCGTGCGGGCGCGTTCGCGCATCGATTGCGTTTTCGCGCGCGCGAACATCGCGATGGTGGCCGCGAGAAACACCAGCGTGGCGATGTCGAACGCCAGCAACACCGCGCGCGCCGGCGGCATGCCGCCGACGTTGAAGCCCGCCGCCAAAGCGATGAAGAACAGCGCGCACAATGTGTAACGCGGCCGACGGCGCGCAGTGTGCCATTGCCGCGCCAGCCAGTTCCGTTTCGATTTGCGCTCCGCCATGCCGTCCTCGCATCGATCGATGCGGATGATAGCGGCAGTGCACCGGTTCATGGCTGCGGCGCGGGCAACCCGGCTTTCCTGCAAAACGCGGCGAAACGCGGATCGTCCTTGTAGACGAGCAGGAACGGGTCGTACAGCAGTCCCGTGATCCCCGCATCGTGGCTGCTCCAGGCGCGGTCCAGCCAGTTGAACATCGCGTCCGGTTCCTTGCGCAATGCGTACACGTCGGCGATCTGGAACGGCATGTCGGCTTTGTGCGCATCGATCAGCTTCTGCAGCGCGGCGTCGGCCTGCGCGGCGTCGCCGCCGATCTGCTGCGACATCGTCAACGCGTAGTCCTGCCAGGGTCCGGCCGGTTCCGCGCGCGCCGCCTCGAGCGCGGCTTCGTGATCGCCCTGGAGGATTGCGATGAGAGCCAACTGCATGTGGAACCCGGCGGAATCGGGTTGCAGCTCGATCGCTTTGGCCAGCGCGGATTTCGCCTGATCGAAATGGCCCAGCGCGGTCTGATACAAGGCCAGATTGAAGAAATTGCCGCTGTCCAGCGGATCGTGCGCGATCGCGGCCTGCGTGTAACGCACGGCTTCATCGAGTCGGCCCTGATTGGCGAGGATGCCGCCCATCCTGCGGCTCGCGACGGGATCGCCGGGCGCCAGTTCCAGCGCACGCCGGTACTCTGCTTCCGCGCCGCGCATGTCGATGTCGGCGTACTCCTTGATCCAGCCGAGCGCGAGATGACCCTCGGCCAGATTCGGGTCGATCGCCAGCGCGGTTTGCGCATCCGCGCGCGCGGCCGAGAAAACGTCCATCGCCCGATCGCTGCCGAGAAAACTCGCCGCGAGATAGACCTCCGCGACCGAGCGCCGCGCATACGCGAGGGCGTAACGCGGATCGCGCCGGATCGCGTCGCCGTAGTAGTCGATCGCCTTCTGATAATCGTTCTCGGTATGGCGTTCGAAGTAGAAATTTCCTTCGAGCAGCGCGTTGTGCGCGGCGGGATCGTGGTTGGACGGCTGCAAAGGCGTCGAGGCCGTACCCAGCAATTTGATCCGCAGTGCAGTCGCCACCGAATGCGCAATATCCGACTGCACGTCGAAGATGTCCTTCAACTCGCGCTCGTAGACCTGCGACCACAGCACGCGCCCGTCCTGCGCCGAAACGAGGCTGGCGACGATGCGCACGCGTCTGCCTTGCCGGCGCACGCTGCCTTCCAGCAGCGAGGCCACGCCGAGTTTCGCGGCGATGCCGTGGGTATCGCTGGTGTCGCCACGAAACCGGAAAGACGATCTGCGGCCGATTACCTTCAGGCCCGGCACCTGGCTCAGCATCGAAATCAGATCCTCGGACAGCCCGTCCGAAAAATACTGGTCGTCCGCTCCGCCGCCTTCATCGAGCAGCGGCAGTACCGCGACCGACTTGTCGTCGGAAACTTCCGTGGCGTCGCGATGCGATACGAAGGTATTGGCCAGCAGCAACACCACGATTACGCTCAGCACCGCGATGATCGCGCGATCCAGCCGTTTGCCGGTGACGTGCGCGATCGATTCCGTCCGCGGCACCTGGCTTTCGCGCTTCAGCCCTTCCGGCGTCAGTTCGTAGTACCAGGAGATCACCAGCACGAACGGAAAACCGAGCACCGCCGCGATCACGATCAGCCGCAGGATCCAGTTCTGCGCGCCGAACACCGGCAGCACCTGCGTGGCGACCTGCACGATCAACCATGCGACGGCGGCGTACAGCGTGGCCGCCCTGAAGACGTTGCGGCGCTGCAGCTCGGCGATGAAACCCATCATCGCGGCATTCCCGGTCGCAGGGTTCGAGGCGATTCTACGCCGCCGCGGAAGCGTGGATTCGCTCGAGCGCAGATCGGATCGCGACCTAGTTGGCGGATTCCTGGCCCGGCGCAGGCAGGCCGACTTCCCTGCAGAACGCCGCGAAGCGCGGATCGTCCCTGTAGGCGAGCAGGAACGGATCGTAGAGCAAGCCGGATACGCCGGGATCCCGCGCGGCCCATGCGCGATCCAGCCACTGGAACGCGGCGTCCGGTTCTTTGCGCATGGCATGCACGCTCGCGATCTGGAACGGCGCCGCGTCGGCGTAGCGTTGGACGAGGTTCTGCAACGCGGAGTCGGCACCGGCCGAGTCGCCCGCGGCGTATTTCGCCAAGGCGAATGCGTACTCCTGCCACGGGCCGCGCGGTTCCGACTGCGCGTCGTTGAGCGCCGCCGCGGCGGCGTTGCGCCGGACATCGATGATCGTCAGCAGCACGTGGTTGTACGACGCGGCCGGTTGCAACGCGATCGCCTTGCGGATCGTGGCTTCGGCTTCATCCAGTTGTCCGAGCGGCACCAGATACGTGGCGAGCGCCACCAGCCACGACGCGTGCAGCGGATCGTTGCCCAACGCTTCCCGCAGCAACGCTTCAGCATCCTTCAGTTGACCGAGCGTCGCAAGTTGCAGGGCGAGCGCCGCCTTGGCATCGGCGCTGTCGGGCGCGAGCTGCAACGCGCGACGGAATTCCCTCACCGCTCCGGTCTGGTCGAAATCCGCGGTGTTGAGCAGCGCGCCGAAAGCGATATGGGATTCGGCCAGATCGGGCGCCAGAGCCAGCGCGCGGCTCGCCGCCGCCTGCGCGCGGGCATACGCCTGCGCCGCCTCCCGGCCGCCGAGATACTGCGCCGCGTAACTCGTCAGCGTTCTGGCGAGCCTGACGTAGGCGAGCGCGTAGTTCGGATCGAGCTTGGTAGCTTGCTCGTAGTAGTCGATCGCGCGCCGCTCGTCGTTTTCGCCGCCGCGCGCGAAGAAGAAGCCGCCCTGCAGAAACGCACCATACGCATCCAGATTTCCACTCGGCGGTTTGTCGCCGGTTTCTCCCGATGCGCCGAACCAGCGCGTCTTCAGCGCATCGGCGACCGAACGCGCGATCTCCGATTGCACATCGAAGATGTCCTTGATGTCGCGATCGTAGGTTTGCGCCCACAGCTCCCGACCGTCGGAGACGTTCACCAGATTGGTGACGATGCGTACGCGGCCGCCCTGCTTGCGCACGCTGCCCTCCAGCAAGGTGGACACGCCGAGTTGCGCGCCGATCGCCTTGAGGGTGGCGTTGCTTTGGCGAAACCGGAACGAGGAATTGCGGCCGATGACCTTGAGTCCGCCGATCCGGGTCAATTCGGAAATCAGTTCCTCCGACAACCCGTCGGAAAAATACTGATCGTCGGCGCTGCCGCTTTCGTTGAGCAGCGGCAGCACCGCGACCGACTTGTCCGGGATACCCGCGGCGCTGCGATGGAAAACGAAGGTGTTGACCAGCAGCAGCACGACGATCACGCTCAGCACGGCGATGATCGCGCGGTCGAGCTTCTTGCCTGTGCGATGCCGGATCGATTCCGCGCGCGGCACTTCGCTTTCGCGCTTCAGGCCGTCCGGCGTCAGCTCGTAATACCAGGCGAACGCCAGCACGAACGGAAAGCCGATCACCGCTGCGAGCACGATCACCCGCAACATCCAGTTGGGCGCGCCGAACACCGGCAGCACCTGCGTGGCGACCTGCACGACCAGCCACGCCGCAGCGGCATAGAGCGTGCCTGCGCGGAAAACGTTGCGGCGCCTCAATTCGGCAAAGACGTGCACCGCGCCACCTCCACGGCAGTCGCTTGCGCCGGAGTATACGCCCGGCATCATGGCACCGCGCTGCAATGACCCGCCTATACTTCCGGAAAATCCACGCCCGGATTACATCGCATGAGTTCGAGCCCGCCACAGCCGGGTCTGTCGGTCGCCCGCACCCAGCGCGTGCGCGATGCCCGCAGGATCGAAACCTTCGATCAGGTGATCGAGGAAACCCCGGTCGCGCTGCTGTACAACGGCGTGCCGTACGCGGTGATGATGGCGACGCCCTGCGACCTCGATGATTTCGCATTGGGCTTCGCGTTGAGCGAAGGCATCATCGAACGCGCGGAAGAATTCGAACCGATCGATTGCCTGCGCAACGAACACGGCATCTCGTTGCAAGGGCTGATCCCGCAGGTGCGTTTCGAAGCGCTGGAAACACGCAAGCGCAATCTTTCCGGCCGCAGCGGTTGCGGCCTGTGCGGCGTCGAGTCGTTGACCGAAGCGGTGCGGCCGGTGGCGCGCGTGCAATCGAATGCGCGTTTCGAAACCGCCGCGATCGAACGCGGTTTGCAACTCCTCGCGCAACTGCAGCCGTTGAACGAACGCAGCGGCGGCGTGCACGCCGCCGGTTACGCGCACGCGAATGGAATCCTGGTGCGGGAGGACGTCGGGCGGCACAACGCGCTGGACAAACTGATCGGGGGACTCGCGCGCGGAGCCAACGCGGATGCGAGCGCGGCATGGCGCGCGCAAACCGGTTTTCTCGCGATCACCTCGCGTGCGTCCTACGAGATCGTGCACAAGGCGGCTGCCGCCGGCATCGCCGTGGTCGCAGCGATTTCCGCGCCGACCTCGTTGGCGATCAGGCTGGCCGAAGAAGCCGGCATCACGCTGATCGCGTTCGCTCGCGCGAACGCGATGAACGTCTATACATATCCGCAGCGGCTGGTTTGATTCCTCAACTGCGCGCGGCTTTCTTGGCGTGCTTCTCGGCGCGTTTTTCCTTCAGCGACTTGGCCGGCTTCTTCTTGGTTTCTTTCTTCTGTTTTTCCATGCCTTTCATGGCGGCCTCCTGGTGACCGGTTCGGTGGACGCGACAGTGCGACGGCGCGCGGGAAAAATCAAGTCAGCCGACGAGCCTGGCATCCATGCTGATGCGCGCCTTCAATACCTTCGAAACCGGGCAGCCCTGTTCGGCCTGCTTCGCGACTTCCAGGAATTTCGCCTGATCCGCGCCGGGAATGCGCGCGATCACATCGAGATGCGAGGAGGTGATCTCGAAACCGTCGCCGGCCTTGTCCAACGTGACCGTCGCGCTGGTTTCGATCGACTGCGGATCCATGCCGGTCTTGCCCAGCAGCAACGATAGCGCCATCGAGAAGCAGGCCGCGTGCGCGGCAGCTATCAATTCTTCCGGATTCGTGCCCTTGTCGCCTTCGAAGCGCGAGCCGACCGAATAACCCTCGTCCTTCAGCGCCCCGCTCGCCGTGCTGATGCTGCCGCGGCCGTCCTTGAAGCCGCCTTGCCATTTCGCGGAACCCTTGCTCTGCATGTCGAACTCCTGTCGTTGGAAAGTTAGTATGCGCCGATGTCCGAAGCCGCCGCCACCCAGTTTCCGATCATCGTGGTGATGGGCGTGGCCGGCGCCGGCAAGACCACGATCGGCAGCGCTCTGGCGGCGCGCCTCGGCTGGACTTATCGCGAGGGCGACGACTTTCATCCGCCGTCGAACGTGCAGAAAATGCGCGCGGGCCACCCGTTGAACGACCAGGATCGCGCACCGTGGCTGCAAGCGATCGCGCGCTGGATGGAAGAACAATCACGCGCGCACGCGCCGGCGGTGATCGGCTGTTCGGCCTTGAAGCGCAAGTACCGCGATTTCCTGCGCCAGGATCGGCCGCAGGTGTGGTTCCTCTACTTGCGCGTGCCGCACGCGGAACTCGAACGGCGCGTGGAGACGCGGCATCATCGCTACATGCCGGCGTCATTGCTGGACAGCCAACTGGAAACGCTGGAGGAACCACAGCCGGACGAGCCGCGTGTTATCGCGCTCGAAGCCGACGATACTGTCGAGACGACCGTAGACACCGCCTTGCGCGTGCTGCGCATGCGCAACGCCATCATCCGAGAAGGAAATGACATGAACCCTGCCGCAAGGGACACCCTCTGCACCGTGATTCCCAGCCTGCGTTACCGCGATGCGCTCGCGGCGATCGACTGGCTCTGCCGTGCCTTCGGCTTCGAAAAGCATGCGGTATACGCCGAAGGCATGGTCGTGCAGCACGCGCAACTCACCTTCGGCAACGGCATGGTCATGCTGGGGTCTGCCGACAACGAAAGCGCGTGGGGCAAACGCATCGCGCAGCCGGACGAAATCGGCGGGCGCGAAACGCAGGCCTGCTACGTAGTGGTCGCCGATTGCGCGGCGCATTACGAGCACGCCAGGGCCGCCGGCGCGCAGATCGTGGACGAACTCGAACCCAAGGATTACGGCGGCAGCGGTTATTCCTGCCGCGATCTCGAGGGTCATCTGTGGTCGTTCGGGGATTACGATCCCTGGGCCGACATGCAATCCTGATGCAGTCTTCAACGCCATGCCGATCGACCTGCGTTTGCTCGTACCCGGCGATGGCGTGTTGATGGACGCCATGCTGACCGTGTTCGGCGAAGCCTTCGAGGATGCGGAAAGCTACGGCTGCGCACGACCCGGCGCGGCTTACAGGGATCGTCTTCTGGGCGGCGAGGATTTCATCGCGCTGGTGGCCTTGAAGCAGGACAAGGTCGTGGGTGGCCTTGCCGCGTATCAACTGCGAAAGTTCGAGCAGGAACGCAGCGAGATCTATATCTACGATCTTGCGGTTGCTGCCGCGCACCGGCGCGAGGGAATCGCTACGGCCCTGATCGCCGAACTTAAGCGGATCGCTAAAGCGCGCGGCGCTTACGTCATCTTCGTGCAGGCCGATCATGGCGACGCCGCTGCGATCGCGCTATACACGAAGCTCGGCCGGCGCGAAGACGTGCTGCACTTCGATATCGACATCGACTCTCCCGAATGAAACCCAACGATCCGCCCATCCTCGACGAACTGGCCGGCGCACGCGGCGGGCGCATCAGGACCGGCATCGGCGGCTGGAACTTCCCGCCGTGGCGCGACAATTTCTATCCGAAAGGATTGCCGCAGCGGCGCGAACTCGAATACGCCAGCCGGCACCTGGCCGCGATCGAGATCAACAGCACGTTCTACCGCGCGCAAACACCCAAGGTGTACGCGAGGTGGCGCGACGAAACGCCGGAAGGTTTCGTGTTCTCGCTGAAGGCGCCGCGGCAAGTAGCCGAAGTGCACAAGCTCGCGAGCGCGGGTTCGGTGATGCGCGGCTTCATCTTCGGCGGACTGGCCGAATTCGGCGACCGGCTCGGGCCGATCGTGTGGCAGTTTCCGCCCTCGCGCGTGTTCGATCGCAACGATTTCGCCGCGTTCCTGGATTTGCTGCCGCGCGAATCGAGCGGGCTCACGCTGCGGCACGCGCTGGAAGTGCGGAACCAGAGTTTCCTCTGCGAAGAATTCCTGCAACTCGCTCGCGCGCACCATTGCGCCTGCGTGTTCACCGATTCGCGCGACTATCCGAACTTCGCCGATGTCACGGGCGATTTCGTCTATGCGCGCCTGATGCGCAGCCGGGAATCAGAACGCGACGGTTACACCGCGAAGGAACTGGATACCTGGGCCGAACAGGCGCGGCAATGGGCGCAGGGCGGCGAACCGAATGATCTGCCGCGCGTGTTGCCGATCGAAAAGAAGAAATCCGCACCGCGCGATGTCTTCATTTATTTCATCAGCGCGCACAAGGCGCGCAATCCCGCGGCGGCGATGGCGCTGCAAAGGCGCCTGGCTTGAGACGTTTCGCTTTTGCGGCATTCACGGCAATGCTGCTGGCGGGTTGCGCCGGCGCACCGATACGCGCGCCGCAAACGCCGACGTCTGCTGCGACCTCGGACGTCGCCAATGTCGTTGCGCCGCGTGCGGCACAATCGTTGCTCGCCAGCAACATCGATCTGCTGCTGGCGCAGCCGCGCTTCGCGCACGCGTCGTGGGGCATCGACGTGGTTTCGCTGGACAGCGGCAAGACGCTGTACGCGCGCAACGCGGACACGCTGTTCCTGCCGGCGTCCAATGCCAAACTCTACACCGCCACGCTGGCCTTGCAGACGTTGGGCGCGGATGCAAGTTTCTCGACCACGCTGTATGCAACAACAACGCCGCGCATCAACGGCACGTTGTCGGGCGACTTGATCCTTTACGGCCGCGGTGATCCATCCCTGGGCGAAGCCGATGTCTCGCCGGATTGGGCGGATCGTCTGGCGCAAGCGTTGAGCGAACGCGGCGTGCGACGCGTACGCGGGAACCTGATCGCGGACGACACCTATTTTTCGGGACCGCTGATCGGCGACGGCTGGGAAGCGCTGGATCTACAAGACGACTACGGTGCGCAGGCCGGCGCGCTGGGCGCGCAGGATGGCGTGGTGCGCGTGACTGTCGCGCGCAACGGCACACGCTGCTGCGCGGTGACCGTCGATCCGCCGCAGTCCGGTTTGCGCGTGATCAATCTCACCGGTGCTTCGGCGCCACTAAGCCTTTATCGGCCGCCGGGCTCGGATGTGCTGTACGCGAGCGGCAGCTTGCCTGCGAATCAGCCGCAGCACGATTACAACTTGTCGGTACCGGATGCGGCGTTGTTCGCGGCCAATCTGCTGCGCGATGCGCTGGCTCGCCACGGTATCGCGTTGTCCGGCAACGTGCGCGTGGTGCACTGGCCGGAGCGCGACGCGGCATTCGCGAAGGCGCCGCTGGAAGTCGCCAGCATTTCGTCGCCGCCGTTGTCGCAACTGCTCCGGCACATGCTGAAGACTTCCGATAATCGTTATGCGCAGATGCTGTTGCAGCAGGTCGGTTTGCAGGCCGCGCGCGGCGAGATGTGCGCGGATCGGGAAGAGCCGCCGCAGACCAGCGCGGACTGGGGTTTGTGCGGGACGCGTGCGTTCCTGACGCGCATCGGCATCGGCAACGATGAAGCGATGTTCGACGAAGGCAGCGGCTTGTCGCGCCGGGATTTGGTCACGCCCGCCGCGACGGTGAAGCTGTTGGCGTGGCTGGCGCGGCAGCCTTTCGCGAACGTGCTGCGCGACGCGCTCCCGCTCGCGGGTGTGGATGGCACCTTGAAATCGCGCATGCTCGGCACGACCGCCGCCGGCAACCTGCAAGCCAAGACGGGCACGCTGACGCACGCCTACGCGTTGTCGGGTTACGTCACCGATGCGCGCGGCGAGCATCTGGCCTTCTCGCTGATGCTCAATCGCTACCAGCGTCCGACCGATGCACTGGGCAACGCCGTTCCGCCTTCGCCGCAGGACGATCTGGATGCGGTGGCGGAGATGATTGTGGAAAGCCACTGACGCTTTCGCTATTTGCCCCTCACCCTTTGCCCTCTCCCGCAAGCGGGAGAGGGAACAGTCGGCGCCGTGCGGGATTGCTGCGCTCCATCGACTCAGTGCTCGGATCTTTGTGCTCTAGCTGCGCTTGTTATCTGGCGTCAAATCCCACACGACGACTTGAAACGGCTTCAATTTCACCGACTCACTTCTGCCCGCGGTGAACGTGCGCGTGCCGCTGTCGCCGAACGGCGAAGTGGCGTGCCAAGTACGCGCCGCGCCATCGGGCAATTGCAATGCGCTCGCAATATCGACGTTGAACGTCTGCGGTTTGTCGGATGGATTGCGCAATGCCAGCACCGCTTGCTTCGGCATCCACGAAGCCCAGCCGTACACTTCGAGCCGTGCCGGATCACCGCCGACCCAGTGGCTGTCGCGCAGCACGCCGGCGCGTTCGCGCGACCACTTCGACGCTGCGGCTAGCGTGTCCCAGTCCTGATCGCTCAGCAGATCGGGCGAGATGTACAACTCCTGCAGGCCGGTGCCGGAAGCGAAATACGAGTGCACCTCATCGGCGAAATCGTGCTGCGGATCGGTGTTCAACCCTTGCGCATAACGCGCGTAGATGATCCCGTGCAGCATCAGCGAATTCAGCGGATACAGCGGTCCCAGCCGCACGATACCGCCGTAGGTGTCGGAATCGCGATAGGTAATCCAGCGCTGGCGGTCGCTGCCGACGCCCGCGAAGGAATGATCTTCGCCGCCGCGCCAGATCGAATCGGCCCAGCGCAACCAGAACGGCGAAGGCCAGGTGCCGGTGGTGAGGTTAATGAAAAGATCCGGCTTGATCGCGCGCAAGTCGTCGATCAGCGCGATCGCCGCGGCGAAGTCGCTGTCGAAATCGCTGCCGGGCGTGACCTTGTCCGGACTGCCGGTGCCGTCCAATTTGAATTGGTTGATGCCGTCCTCGCGCAGCAGTTTTTCGGTGACGGACTTGAACAGCACGAAGTATTTCGGATCGGACAGCGCGATGCCCTGCTCGTCCACCGCGAAACCATCCGCGCGCGCGGCGGCCAGACGCTGCTTGCGCGGCGGACCGTAGCCGCCCCAGGGCGAGAGCCAGATGCCCGGCGCGGCGCCGAATTTCGCGGCTTCGTTCTTCAGCGGCACGAAGCCATCGGGAAATCCACTGTTGAATTGCCACAAATGGTTCGGATCGTCCCAGCCGTCGTCGAACAGGAATGAATCCATCGTCACGCCGCGCTGGCGCACCGGTTGCTCGCCGAAGGCATCGATTTCGCGCAGCGCCTCGGCTTGGGTGTAGCGGTTGAAGTAACCGATGTCGTACCAGGAGTTGTAGTGCAGGAAGGTGCGGTACGGATGCGCGCGCTGGTCTTCGATGTACGCGAGAAAGCCCCGCCGCAATTGATCCTTCGGCGTGACGCCGAACACAGCGGAATATTCCACCGACACGTTGGCGCGCAGCGGCAGGGCGCGGCGCAGCAACATCGTGGCATGGCCGCCGATTACCTTTGCCTGCGCCATCGGGAATTCGAAGCCGAAGAATTCGTCGCCATCGATGATCGGCGAACCGTCCGCGGTGCCTTCGACGATGGCGCCCGGCAATTGCAGATCGGTCATCGAGATCGAGGCAAGATCGAGTTCGCGCGCCGGTTGCAGACGCACTTCCTCGCGCACGTAATTCACCCCATCTCGCAGGCTTGCGCGCCACTGCACGGTCAAACCGTGCGCGGCATCGTTCAATGTTGCTTTTAGTGCCACGCCTTTGCGTCGATTCGCCGCACGCGAGGCGTTCGGCTGCACCGCGATGTTTTCGCAAACGATCTTGCCCGCCAGTTTCAATGCGCTCGCGGGAATTTCATCACCTTCTCGTGGCTTCAACGAAAACAATTCGCCCTGCAAGGTGCGCGCGTTGCCGGTAAAACGATTGTCGAAGGCGGCCGGGCGCAACGCGCCATCCGTCGCGTCCGCCTCGAATCGCAATACCTCGTTGTCCAGCTGCGCAACGCCGTCTCGCACCGCGCAATGCGCCGCACCGGGATCGCGCGGCAGCCAGGGCGGCGCGGCGAACGCGGCGGACGTTATGAAAAGCAGCGGCAACGCAATTCGTGCGGCGTTCACGGCGGTTCCCCGGATGCGGCGGAATCCGAATCGTCGCGCGCCGGCGCTACATTGCGCAAGGTTCTTCGTTGCGGTTGTAAGCTCGAGCGCGGATGCGCGGTCAATTGACTGGCTGATGAAATCCGCCCAACTCCGGCGAGAACGAAATGAAACGCCTCTGCCCTGCCCGTCTTTCCCTCCTCGCGTTCATTCTGATTGTCACGGCCGGGTGCGGCCCCGCCATCGGCGAGGAAGCGCGCGCCGTGCCCGCACCGAAACTGGATGCACCGCTGACCGCGCAACACGGCAAGCAGACCGCGGTACTGGCCGGCGGCTGCTTCTGGGGCTTGCAGTGGGTGTTCGAGCACGTCAAGGGCGTGACCAACGTGACTTCGGGTTATTCCGGTGGCCGCGCGAACACCGCGCAATACGAACGTGTCAGCGAGGGCGATACCGGCCACGCCGAATCGGTGCGAATCGAATTCGATCCCGCGCAGGTGAGTTACGGACAATTGCTGCGCGTGTATTTTTCGGTCGCGACGGACCCGACGCAGTTGAACCGGCAGGGCCCGGACACCGGCACGCAGTATCGCGGCGTGATCTTCTATTCCAATCCGCAGCAGGAAAAGATCGCCCGCGCCTACATCGCGCAACTCGGCGCAGCGAGGGTTTTCGATGCACCCATCGTGACGCAGGTGACGAAGTTCGATGCGTTCTATCCGGCCGAGCCATATCACCAGGATTACGCGCGCATCCATCCCGACGAGCCCTACATCGCGATCAACGATGCGCCCAAGGTCACGCACCTGAAGCAACTGCTGCCGCAACTCTATCGCGCGCAGCCGCTGATCTGGCGCGACACGACGGGCGCCATCGCGGTTGACGTGATGTAGAACGAGCTGATGTAGGCGTTACGGAACTCAGTCGCGCTTCTGCTTGCGCGCGGCGCGGATCGCCTTGGCGTCCAGTTTCTCGATGGTCTGGATGGTGCAGCGGTCGCCGCGCACCAGCACCGAATCGAGCCCGGCGGTCACGGTGCCGCCGTTCGAAGTCAGCGCGATGATCGGCGCGTGCTGCAACTCGAAACACGGCCCCAGCAGCGTCAGCCGGTACGCCTCGAAAGGCGTGGTCCACACCACCGCGTGATTCGGGTCGTTCGAATCCCAGTCGTACAGCGACGAGAACGAGAACATCCCGACCGTTCGGACGACATATTTCGAATAATCGATGCCGGTATGCCTCGAGCCGGTGTCCGCGGCGGGCGCGGCCGTACCGGCGCTCCGCGGCGGCTGTTGCGCGCAGGCGCACAGGGACGCGGCAAGCAACAGGGCAATGGGTCCCGCTTTGATTGGCGTGATCGCTCTCATGGCGTGCTCCGAACCGGCATGCGCTTCCAGCATAGGCCGAAAACGTTATTAAAACGTTTTCATGCAGCAGCAGTCTGCCGATCGGTGAGTGTCGGCAGCGTGTTCCGAAGTTTCATTCAGCGCAATGAAAGGCGCAGGGTGTTGAAGTATCACCGACGTGGGTGATTCGACCGGGACTGCGGACATGTCGATCCTGAGTGTGTATCTGCGCGCGCTGCGCCTGCTGGCGCCCGAGCGCGCATTGGCCATTGCGTTGGCGCTGGGCAATCTGGCGCTGGCGGGCATCCTGTTCGCCGAGCCGATGCTGTTCGGCCGCGTGGTGGATGCGTTGACCTCGAAACACGGACACCCCGCGCTGCTGATCGGCGCGTGGGCGCTGGCCGGCTTCGTGGGCGTGGCCGCGGGCGTGCTCGTGTCGCTGCACGCCGACCGCATGGCGTATCGCCGCCGCATGGCCGCGATCCGCATGTTCTTCGAGCACGCGATCAAGCTGCCGCTGTCGTTCCACAGTTCCAACCACACCGGACGGCTGATGCGCGTGCTGCATTCGGGCACCGACAATCTCTTTTCGCTGTGGCTCACCTTCTTCCGCGACCAGCTCACCACGGTGTTGTCGTTGCTGATCCTGCTGCCGATGGCGTTCGCGATGAACTGGGAGCTGGCGCTGCTGATGATCGTCCTGCTGCTGTGCTTCGCCGGCTTCAACGCGCTCGCGATCCGCCGCACCAACAACGCGCAACAGCGCGTGCAGGAGCACTATCACGAGATCTCCACCCGCGCGGGCGATGTGCTGGGCAATGTCGCCGTGGTGCAGAGCTTCACGCGCGCGCACGACGAGGCGCACGGCCTGAAGGAACTGACCGCGCGCGCGCTGGCCGCGCAGTATCCGGTGTTGAACGGCTGGGCCACGCTGTCGGTGTTCTCGCGCGCGGCCAGCACGCTCACGGTCGTCGCGATCTTCGCGCTGGGCTCGATGCTTCATGCTCACGGCCGCATCTCGATCGGCGGCATCGTCAGCTTCGTCGGTTTCTCGATGCTGCTGATCGGAAGGCTGGAGCAGTTCGCCACCTTCATCTCCAACCTGTTCTTCCAGTCGCAATCCTTGCGCGATTTCTTCGAGGTAATGGACACGCGGCCCGCGATCGCCGAAGCACCGAACGCGCCGCTGCTGCCGCGCGTGCGCGGCGAAGTGGCATTCGAGGACGTCAGCTTCAGCTACGGCGGACGGCCGGCCGTGCACGACCTGAGCTTCAAGGTGAAGCCCGGGATGAAAGTCGCGCTGGTCGGTCCCACTGGCGCCGGCAAGACCACGGCGCTCGGCCTGCTCTACCGCGCGCACGATCCGGACAGCGGCCGCATCACCCTCGATGGCGTCGACATCCGTTCGGTGAATCTGGACTCGCTGCGCAGGAACATCGCCGTGGTGTTCCAGGAAGCCGGGCTGTTCCATCGTTCGATCGAGGAAAACCTCAAGGTCGGCAATCCGCATGCGGATGCCGCGACGGTGGAAGCCGCCGCGCGCGCGGCGGATGCGCATTCCTTCATCGCGCAGAAACCCGCCGCCTATGCGACCCCGGTGGCCGAACGCGGGCGTTCGCTGTCCGGCGGCGAACGCCAGCGCCTGGCGATCGCGCGCGCGATGCTGAAGGACGCGCCGATCCTGATCCTGGACGAAGCGACCAGCGCACTGGACAATGCCACCGAGGCGCGCATCCAGCGGGCGCTCGACAATCTCGCGCGCGACCGCACCACCTTCATCATCGCGCACCGCCTTTCGACCGTGCGGAACGCCGACCTGATCCTGGTGCTGGATCACGGCCGGCTGGTGGAACGCGGCCGCTACGAGGAACTGATCCGCCATGGCGGCCTGTTCGCGAAACTGGCCGCGCAGGGCGAGTTCACCGAACACGCGCCGCGCCGGCACAGCGTGGCGCTCGACGCGGCGGCGTGAGTTGCGCGTGTTGGTTGCTTCTTGTTGACGCAAACGATCAGTGGTGCGAAGCCACACCGTGGGAAGTGTCCGCTGGAACGAGTTGCTAGCCGCAAACGACTGCTGCGCCCACTGCTACGAGCAAGACGATCAGAGAGGCAAGGGCAAATCCCTGCTTGAGCCAGAAGCACAGTGCCCGCGCGCGATACCAGAACGATGACGTGTTGTACTTGGCTTGTTTATTTTCTGATGTCTCCGCTACGCCCAGAAGCTCTTTGGAACTCGCGTAACCCGCCACGAACTGCAGGTAGTCGGACAAAAGAGACAGCAGTACAAGAAAGCCAGCCAGCAGTAACAGCCCATGATTTGGCATGGCGCGAAGTATGGGTGCATTTGCGCCACCCGCGATAAAGAGCCAGACCAATGCAAGAACGCTCAGGGAAATCGTGCGGGTTAGGTCGCTGATCTTGCCGCTCAATACCTCTAAGTCCTCACAGATTTTGTCTACAGATGGCATTTCAGCCTCGTTTGCGAGGACCAGGGTAATCGGAACCACCAGCGCGCTTTTTGGCGAGCTCGCGTGTGACTTTTGCTACCTTTTTTGCTGCGCGCCTGATTTTGCGCTGTAACTTTTTTACAGCCTCCTTGGCTGCTTTTTTTGCGGCCTTCTTCGCCGTAGCACGTTTCTTCGCTGCGTCCCGAGAAGTTTTCCGCCCGGCTTTTCTTGCATTTTTGCGTATGCGTACCATACCTATCCCCCGTGCTATGCGGCTATTGTCTTTAGCGGCGCGAAGTCTCGTAGCGGATGAGCGTCCGCTGGAATGAGTAGTTAGCTCTTATATGGCAGAGCCAGCTTTGATGATTCTTGCGGAGCAAGAGTTTGAATGATTTTCAGGCTAAGCTCGAAAGCAACTTTGGCGTCTTGTTTGCTCTTGAATTTACCCGAGTGCGTAACACCATTTCGATGATCATTGAGCAACTCAATGGTGCCTTGCAACGACTTGAGTTGGTTCCAAGTACCGAGGTGCTCAGCCGCTGGCTTGATGAGGCGCTTAAACTTTCCATCTAGCCCATTTGCCCCCAGAAGAAGAGCGTCCACGAATCTCGGGGGAAGCGAATGATGAGCGACAAGAAACTGCCTGACGAAAATGTTTGCTGCAATCTCTGCGGAAGTTGCCACTCTTACTATGCACGCGGACCAATCATGACGCTTGAATTGCCCTCTGACCTTTTTCCAATTTGCCTCAAGCTTTTTATCGTCGCTGCGCTCGTCGTACGGGACCTTTGCGGTTTTCGGATCACCCACGAAATCCTCCCCCAAGAGTAACTACAATTTAGGCTCGAAAACAAAGTCTAGGTCCCGCCACAAAATTCTGTGGCAAATACAACTCGCGAGCTTATCAATTTTTGGAGACCATCCCCACCCAACCCTTCCTTCAAGGGAAGGGTTTAATGCGAGTCGCCTGCACGCAGGCTCCTACCGCAACATCGTCGTCAGCTTGTCGAGCTGCGCGCGATAACCGTCCAGCACTTTCGCGGTGACCGCCGCGTACTTGCTGGCTTCGGCCCAGCGACGGCCGTCCAGCGCTTCGCGCACACCTGGCACGGTCTTGACGCCGTAGCCCGTGAGCATGCCCGGGGCGTAGATCATGGGCTTGAACCACTCGCGTCCCGGCAAGCCGTCCGGATCGGTGAGGCGTTGCTCCATGCTGGCCATCAGATCGTTGACCTGCTGCAACTGGGCGTCCGGAATCTGCAAGCCTTTCGCCGCGCGCGCGTTGTACGCCGTTTCATACGCCTGTGCGCTGGCTTTCAGTTTCTTCGCAGCGTCATCCAGCGGTTTCAGATCGATGTTCGGCACATCC